>NZ_FYDU01000014.1:0-218821 GCF_900187575.1 Pseudomonas sp. Irchel 3A5
GGGCAGGAGCACTATCTACAATAGAGGCTCTTGGCCTTAGGAGCTCAACAGCTTCCTGCTCTCCCTCGATGATCAGTCGAGAACTATGGCGCGGTGAGGCGCTAGAGTCGAGATACAAGGAGCTCACGAGCACCGCGAGGCAGCGATGGCGGTCTGTCTGATTCGCCGCTATCGCGGCCTCGCGGTGCTCGTGCGCTCCTACAGTGTCCGGCGACGACTGGACGAAGGGGACCTCACCAAAACGTTCCGCGCAATGTCAGCATGTGGTTACGCGGTTCGCCGTACCAGTTGGTGGCGGACGTCGATCCAACTGTCGCGTAGTAGTTTTTGTCGAAGATGTTGTTGGCGTTGTACGTGACGGTCCAATGCTCATCAACCCGATACTCAGCCAGCGCATTCCAGACTGCATAACCTGCCTGACTGAAATCGTAGGCATTGGTTGCGCCATTGGATGTCACCTGTCCGCGGAAGTAGTTAGAGCTTTGCAGATTCACACCGCCGCCGACTTTGAAGTCTGACAATACCCCCGACAAACGGTAGGTCGAGAACATCTTGAACAAGTGTTTAGGGGTCTGCGTACTTAACGGCGCATCGGCATTCTTGTTGCGGTTCATGTTGAAGGTGTAGCCCGCCATCAACATCCAGTCAGGCATGATTTCACCCGACACTTCCATATCCACACCCTTGCTCACCACTTCGCCATTGCCAATCCAGCAGCAACTTCCTGAGAAGTCAAAATCCCTGACAGGATAGCTCGGATCTCGCACCCCCTGATTTTCTCGTGTGGAGTAGTAGAGCGCGATGTTGGTGTTAACCAGCCCTCCAAACAACTCGCCTTTGAGGCCTGTTTCGTAGGTTTTGCCTTCCAGTGCATCAAGCGAAGTACCAGCACCAGAGAGCAAATTGACCTGAGGTTTGTAGATTTCCGAGTAGCTACCGTAGACCGACCACTCATCATTGAGGTCGTAAACCAGGCCGCCATACGGGGTGACCTTAGTCGGCTCGCGCCGACTGATGTCTGACTGGATCGCCCATACCGTCCCCACGCGAGTCTGGTAGGTCTGCTCGAATTTGTAGCGTTGAACCCGGGCACCCAGTATCAAGTGCAATGGCTCGGCCAACTGCAAACGCAGGCTGCCATACAGGCCATATTGAGTCTGGTTATTGGGGTTGTAATCGCGCGTATAGTCGCGATTGTTGGCTGGCTCAGGAAAGGGTGTCGTGGCAGGATCGAAAGGGTTCACCACGCCGACCGCCGTCGGGAATCTGGTTGTACCCAGCCAGCGGCTTTCGATTTCCTGATAGTCGCCCCCCAGCACCAGGTCATGTTGCAGGCCGAACATCTCGAATGTACCAGACAGATTGGTGTCCCACATCCGCTGCTGGTTTTCCTGCTTCACCGAGCTGCCGAACCAGGTCAAGCCCAGTCCGGTCGCTTGATTGACCCCTACGCCGCTCACCGTAGAGGATTTGAAGTAACCCACGTCCCAGAGATCGGTGTAAGACACGTTGAGCTTCCAGTCATCGGACAGCTTATGGTCAATCTTGGCGAATACCTCGCGGCCGGTGGCATCGGTGTAGGACCAGTTCTGCCCCAGGCCTGTGCTGCGAGGCAGGCCAATATCTGAACCATCGAGATAGCGAGGTACTGAACTCTGAGTGCCGTTTTCATGAGACTTGTTGTAGCGGATACCGGCAGTCAGCATGGTGTCGTCAGTGACGTCTGCTTCCAGCACACCGTAGACAAAAGGCTTTTCAGTGCTGCGGTTATCGACGAAGTACTGTCGATCGGTGTTGGCGACCACCATGCGCCCACGCAACTTGCCGTCGAACGCGATAGGCCCGGTGACATCCAGCTCCTGACGGTAGTTGTCCCAACTGCCTGCTGATGCGGTGAACTTCAACTGAAACGTATCCATCGGGCGCTTGCGCACCATGTTGACAATGCCACCTGGATCGCCTGTTCCCCCGAACAGCGCTGCCGAACCACGCAGGACTTCAATATGGTCAAACTCCGCCAGATCGTAGACGTTTGAAGAATAGAAGCTGCCCAGCGAACTACCCTGCGCCATTGGCGCCGCACCATCGAGCTGAAAGTTCTGGATCGTGAAGCCACGCGACAGGATGTCGAAAGTCCGGTAGGTATTGTTTTGTACCGAAATGCCCGGCGTCGCCCGCATTGCATCGTTGATATCCGTCATCTGCTGATCGGCCATCAACTGCTGGCTGACAATCGAGATCGACTGCGGTGTTTGACGCAGGCTGGTTGGCGTCTTGGAGCCAACACTGGTCAGGCCGGTGGTGTATGAGCCTGAGTTCTCAGTGGCCTGGCCCATGCCCTGCCCCTGAATGCTGGTAGCTCCCAGTTCAACAATTGCATCGTTGCGCCGTGAAATTATCAGCGTCGAGCCTTGTTGCTGATAAATCAGGCCACTGCCATCAAGCAGGCGCTGAAGTGCATCCAGAGGTTCAAGGTTGCCCTTTATGGCAGGTGCATTGCGCTGGGCGACAATGCTGTCATCTACCGCAATCGTCAGGCTGGCGGTTTCGCCCAATTGCCGCAGTGAAGTGGCCAAGGGTTGCGAGGGCAAATCAAGGGCAACGGGCGCAGCCAAGGCATGACCCGTAAGGGCCAGAGACATGGCAACCACAAGATTCTTCAGCGGATGAAAGAGCATTGGGTCTTCTCGTTATAGGTAGCAGATACCTAATGACGCGCTAGCTGGAAAAAACCCTGATGTGCAAACAAGAATTATTTTCGTCGTGGCGCTCAACGTGCGCGTAGGTGAGTAACGCCTTTGCTCTGCTCGACTTCTACTGCGGCGATTTTTGGCAAAGCCGACAAGAAACTGTCGATGTCGGAAAGCTGCACCACCGCCGTGATCAGTGGCGATTTCTTTCCTGCAATGCTGCGGACCGGCTGCTCACGATGACGAGACAGACTGTCAGCTATCTCGGCCAGATCCGCTTGGGTAAAGATCAACCGGCCATGTTCGAACGCAAACGCATTGGTGGCAGGAATAGTCAGCCGTTGCAGAGGCTGGTCGCGACGAATCTCAGCCACCTGCTCCTGAATGAGTTGCAGGCTCGAAGCATCACTGTCAACCTGAACCTTGCCCCTCTCCACGCTGACCCGCAGCCGGTCATCAAGCCTGTTGACCACGAATCGCGTGCCTAACACCGTCACCCGCGCCAACCCGGCGTCCACCACAAACGGACGATCGGCAGCGTGTGCAACGTCAAAAATCACCTCCCCCTGCAACACAAAAACCTGACGCTGCAACCCTTCGTATCGCACCTGCACACGCGTATTGGCACCCAGAATAATCTCGCTGCCGTCGGGTAAGCGCTGCGTTTGTTTCTCGCCCCAGCGGGTATAAAACTGCTGCTCGTAAACCCCGGTTCGGCTCCAGTAGCGCCATGCGAGACCGCCGACCAGCAACCCTCCCAGACCCAGCAAGCTGTTACGCATAAAGGTGCGGCGACTGCTACGTATCTCCATTGATTGGGCAAGGGCCTGGGTTTTGCGGGTCGAGGTGAAGTCGCCCCATAGTTCGCAGAAGGCCTGGTACTCGACACGATGCTGGGCGTCGGCGCGAAGCCAGATATCAAACCGCGCTCGATCAGGGTGATCGTCAGGAACGTCGAGCAAACGAGTAAACCACCGTGCAGCTTGCTCTCTTGGCGAACTCACGAGCAAAGCGTCTCACGAGCCGCCCGCAGGTCGAGTAAGGCACGCATCAGATGACGCTCAACCATGCTCAGGCTGATATTAAGCATGCGGGCGATATGCACCTGGCGATGACCTTCAATTCTCGCCAGCCAAAACACCTCGCGGCAACGTGGCGGCAGGCAATCCAGAATACGTTGCAGGGCTTCAAGACGCTGCTGCAGATCAGCAAGATGCTCTGCTGAGGGCGCGAACTCTTCGTTCACGTTTTCATGCGTCAGGTATGCACCGTCATCATCGGTCAGGGGCTGGTAGCGGGAGGCGTCGCGGTAGTGGTCGATCAACACGGAATGAGCAACGCGCCGCAAATAGGCGTTGGGCTGTTCGATGGTGATTCGCTGGCTGGCCAGCATGTAGCGAATAAACGCGTCGTGGAGAATATCGTAAGCGCTGTGAACGCAACGCGTCTGCCGGCTCAGACTGAGCAACAGATCAGTGTAAGCCCACCGCAGGTTGATACCGTTCCAGTTCATCCGTTCTATCCATGCTGGCGGTTGGACTTACCTGTCAGCAACAGGCGTCAGCCACTCGGATCGCAAGGATAAAAGCTTTAATGAAATAGCGCAAATAGGAAGCATTACTATTTGCGCTATCAGGTTCAGACGGGTAGACGGTTCAGCACAGAATTACTGCTGATATTGCTCGTACTGTTGACCCGGAATCGGTTTGAGGTTGACCTCAACCCGACGGTTCTGAGCGCGGCCATTCACATCAGCGTTACTGGCAATCGGCTGATCAGGACCTGCACCACGCACGGACAGGCGGGCAGGATCAACGCCTTGGGACGTCAGATAGGTGCTCACGCTCTGTGCGCGTTGCTGAGACAGGTCCATATTGTGTTGACGCGAACCCGTACTGTCGGTGTAACCAACGATCTCGATGTTGTTCTGATTGAACTGTTTCAACGAACCGGCGAGATTGTTCAGCGGCGAGTAGAAGCTGCTGGCGATCGCCGAAGAATCGGTGGCGAAAGTGATGTTGCCCGGCATGATCAGCTTGATCTGATCGCCTTGGCGCTGAACTTCTACGCCCGTGTTGGCCATGCTTTCGCGCAGCGCTTTTTCCTGTTTGTCAGCGTAGTAACCGTAACCGGCAGAAGCCGCACCGACGACCGCAGCGCCAATCAAAGCCCCTTTGCCGCGATTATTGTGATCGATGGCTGCCCCGGCCAGAGCCCCTGCCAGCGCACCCAGTCCGCCGTATTTGGCCGTTTTGCTGACACCGCCAGAGTTCTGAGCCTGGCCCTGATTGTCATAAGGATTTTGCGACGCACACCCGGAAAGCATTGCCACGGCAGTAGCGACAATAATCAAACGACGCGAGGTAAACATGGAAATGCTCCTGAATTCTATGAACAGTAAGTCCTCGGACTTGTGACGAAATTAGAGCATGGCAGCCCTCATAAATTCCTTAACCCTGCCTGAACAGCGCTCAAGCCCGAACGAACGGATTCTCACGCATTTCATCGCCCAGCCGTGTGTCAGGACCATGCCCTGTAACAACCGTAGCCTCTTCATCAAGTGTGTACAAACGCTGCTTGATCGAACGCACGATGGTCGCCTGATCCCCGCCCCACAAATCCGTACGACCAATACCGCGACGGAATAAAGTATCCCCGGCAATCAACAACCCGGCATCGGCAAACCAGAAGCTCATCGAGCCGGGAGTATGGCCCGGTGTGTGCAACGCCACGCCACAGCCGCAGGCCAGCTCCTCATCATCGGCCAACCAACGATCCGGCGGCGGCACCGGCGTATACGGCACGCGAAATACCTGACATTGCGTCTCAAGGTTGTCCCACAGAAACTGATCCTCTTTATGCAGATGCAACGTCGCCCCGGTCTTCTCTTTCAGGAGCCCCGATGCCAGAAAATGATCCAGATGGGCATGGGTATGGATGATGCTCACGACCTTCAGCTCCAGCGCTGCCAGGCGAGCCAGAATCAACTCATGATTGCCGCCCGGATCAACCACGATGGCTTGTCGGGTAATCGGATCGCCAATGATCGTGCAGTTGCACTGCAATGGGCCGACGGGGAAGGTTTCTCTTATCAGCGTGGGCTTTGCGGGTTGCATGGGGGGCCTGCGAGGTTAATTGATCAACTAATGGCTGAACCTGATTCTCCATTATCCGGGCAATCCTCAGAAGCATGACAGCATCCTGAAAATCGAAGTCCCGGAGGATTGGGGGGTTACCAACATCAATGAGTGATGGCTGAGCTTCAGAATCGGAGCGGTCGGCTGAACATCAGCTCAACAAGCCCAGTTCCTGTGCCCGGGCCACGGCCTGGGTTCGGCGCTCGACTCGAAGCTTGCCATTGATATGGCTGGCGTGGGTTTTGACGGTGTGCAGTGAGATGAAGAGCTGGTCGCTGATCTCCTGATTCGAGCAACCCTGGGCGATCAACTGTAGAACGCTGAGCTCCCGTGCGCTGAGGGTGTCCATGACAGGCAATGCATCGGGGCTTTCCTTGAGCTGGGTGCAGGCCATCATCGGCAGTCTTTCCAGCAGGGCATCGCGCACCACACAAGGGGCGACTTGCAGCAGTTGCTCGCGCAGCCAGGCAGGATGATGCTCAATCAGCTCATGAAACGGCAGCAACGCCCCGCCCGTTGCCGCGAGCAGACTCTGACCAAATAGAGCGCGGGCCTTCGCTTCGTCGCCGGTGCCGATAAGCAACAGCATCTGCTGGATCAATGCAGTCAGGTTCAGAAGTTGACCATCGACGCTACGCGCATGACTCTCCAGCTGTTTGAGGCGTTGCGTGCACGCGTCAACCTTGCCCTGAATGCGCTCCAGTGCAGCGCACTGCAACTCGACATAGTGCGGCAGTTGCGGATGACACTCAGGTGAGGACGCTGGCGTATCGCCGCTGTAGGTCTGGGTCAGCCGCAGCAGCCAGGCTTCGGCCAGATCGAATCGGCCTTGCGCCAACCACAGCTCGCACTTGACCAGCGTGATCATCGCCAGATAGTAAATCGACGGCACATCCCAGATATGCATCAGCCGCTCGGCTTCGGAAAGCTCCGCAAATGCCTCGGCAAAGCGCCCTTCCCGCCCCAGCAGCCCCGCCATTACGCAGTGGCCGATCAGCACGCTGATGTCTCGACATGCCCGAGCTTCGGCAATACCGGCCAGTAGCTGCACGCGACCGGTCTCATCCTGCATGCGCAGGGTCAGCAAATAGCCTTCATAAAGCGTGAGTCGCGCACGGACGGCGTACAAGCGTTGCGCAGACAAGCCCTTCAGCCGGTGCAGCCCGTGGCGAACCTCATCAAGCGCGCGAAGGATTTCCCCCCGAGCCTGTAACGCACGGGCGCGATCATAATGCGCGAGGGCTTCGAACAAGGGATTGGCGACCCGCTGCGCCAGCTCCAGAGCGTCACGGTTCAAGGCACGCGCACGCCACAGGTCGCCTTCGGCAATCGCCAGATTGGCCAGGGTCGACAAACACATCAAGCGCTGGCCGTAACGTTTTCGCGGCAGGCTGAGCAACGCCTCACTGCAATAACGCTGAGTCTTTTCAGTGTCACCTCGCCCGCGGGCAATAATCCCGCTCAGGGCCAGCCACTGAGCGAGCATTGATTCTTGCGCAGTAGCGGAAGGTGCTGGCAGAAACCGGCTGAGGTGCTCAGCCAACTCTTCGGCGGCATCAAGCTGACATGCCAGCCCCAGCGCCCAGGCGTACAACACAATCAGCCTCGGCGTACTGATCAGCAGGCTGTCGGGCAAATCCATTTTCCAGCGTAACAACATGCCGACGTTCTGCTCAGCCAGCAGCTGCTCTTCGGACAGGTTCTGGACCAGATTGGCAGCCACGTCAAGGTGCCCGGCCCGCAGTGCCTGTTCAACCGCTTCGTCCAGCAAGCCCTGTTCGCTGAACCAGCGGCAAGCATTCAGGTGCAGAAGATTTTGCCGGGGGCCTTCCTGAGCCTTGGCGCGCAGCAGATCAGAAAACAGATGGTGATAGCGGTACCAACGGCCATGCTCATCGAGCGGTACCAGAAATACTTGATGCGCCTGTAGATAGCCCAGCAATCGCGCGCTGTCATGGCTGTCCCTGACCGCATCGCACAGTTCGAAGCAAAAACGCTCCAGGCATGCGGTGTCATACAGAAAAGCCTGCACATCGTCGGGCAAGCTATCGATGACTTCTTCGAGCAAGTAATCGCGTATCAGACCCTCACCGCCATGCAGTGCTTGCGGCAACTTGTTATCGGTCCCCTCTTCAGATGCTGCCAGCAACCAGAAGCGCAGCCCGGCCACCCATCCTTCGCTGCGCTCGATGAGGCTCTGCAGCGCATCGGCACCGAGCGAGTTGCTGCGCTCACCCAACAGGGATAGAGATTCGGCATGCGTCAGACGCAAGTCCTGTTCGTTGAGCTCCACTAATTGCCGCGAAAGTCGCAAACGCGCCAGATGCCACTCAGGACGCTGGCGACTGGTGACCATGATGATCAAACCGGCAGGAAGATGATTGAGGAAAAACTGCAGACAGCGATCCAGTACCGGGCCCTGGGCCAAATGGTAATCGTCCAGCACCAGCAGAACTGGCTTGCCCAGCATCAGATGCATCGACAACTCATCGAGCAGACCGTCGAGCCACTCTTCAAAGGCGAAGGGCTGATGCCGCTGACGCATCTTCAATAAACCCAGTGCCTGAGCGCCCAGCTGTGGGAAGAACTGCTGCAACGCTGCTAGCAAACGCTCCAGAAAACGCCCCGGATCGCTGTCGCGCGAGCTAAGACCCAGCCATGCACTTTGCCAATCCTCAGGCAGGTTCTGGCAAAACTCGATAGCCAGTGAACTCTTGCCGAAACCGGCGGGCGCGCTCACCAAGAGCAGCCGTCCGGATAACCCGGCAGCCAACCGCGTACATAAACGGTGACGAGGCACGTAGCCGTCAGGCAGAGGTGGTCGGAAGAATCGCCCCTCCAGTGCGGGGACCGCGTTGCCTGCGAACACTTGCAAACGGGACAGATCAGTCATGGCCGGCTCTTGATCGGCTTGGCGAATGCTCTGGAGACTAGACGGTAAGTCAGTCGTTTTGAAGGCTGCGCGGGAAAAGACTGTAACAATTTCCCTACAATCATCGACTCGAATACACAGCCATAAAAAAGCCCCGGTGAAGGGGCTTCATGCGCAAATGATCGGTAGGAGTGCCCCCGCCGTCATCCAGACGCCGCGCTGTGGCACAGCAAACACGATCCCTGTAGGAGCGCACGAGCACCGCGAGGCCGCGATGGCGGTGCATCAGGCAGATCGCTATCGCTGCCTCGCGGTGCTCGTGAGCTCCTACAAAATATCTATCGTGACTGGAATTAGCGCACCCCCTCCTGACGCAACGCATTCGGTGTGAACTCACTGGTAGTCGCAGTAAAGCCGAAATCGTACGCCCTCTTCTCTTCGTTCTTCATGCCCAACGCCAGATAGCGGCCCGATTGCAGGTCGTATATGGCTTCCAGGGCATACCACGGCACTTGCTTGTCGTAGTAGTTCTCGGCGTGAGCTTCAGCAACACGCCACAGCTGGCCACGACCGTCGTAGTGGTCAATGACCGCGGCTTGCCAGGTATCTTCATCAATGAAGAAATCACGCTTGGCATAGATGTGGCGCTGCCCTTCCTTGAGAGTTGCGGTGATGTGCCAGACGCGGCGCAACTCGTAGCGTGTCAGGTCCTGATTGATATGCCCTGCCTTGATGATGTCAGCGTACTTGAGCTTCGGATCGTCCAGCTTGTAGCTGTTGGCAGCGATGTACATTTCCTGCTTGCCGACCAGCTTCCAGTCATAGCGATCCGGCGCGCCGTTGAACATGTCCAGATTGTCGGATGTGCGCAAGCCATCAGCGGCAGTGCCCGGTCCGTCATAAGAAACCTGCGGAGCGCGGCGGACCCGACGTTGCCCTGCGTTATAGAGCCAGGCAGAACGCGGTTCGGCTACCTGATTGAGGGTTTCGTGCACCAGCAGCACGCTACCGGCCAGACGCGCTGGCGCGGTGACTTCCTGTTTGAAATAGAACAGGACATTGCCGGGGTTCTTCGGGTCGTAGTCCTTCATTTTGTCGCGGAATACAAACTGATCACTGAAATACACCAGGCTGTATGAACCGTTCGGCTGCGGCGTTGCCTGGGTCACCAGACGCTTCACGCTACCGCCACGATAACGCCCAATGTGGTTCCAGATGACTTCGGTAGCACTCTGAGGAATCGGGAACGGTACCGCTGTATCAAAGTTTTCCACACCATTGCCACCCCCTACGAGCTTGGCATTGGTGGCATTTCTCTTGATGGCAGCCGACACATCATCCGGAACCGCCGCGCCGCGATGGGACGGATAAACCGGCATTTTGAAGGTTTCCGGGTAACGCTTGAACATCGCGTACTGACCCGGCGCCAGATTGGCCTTGTACTGCTCAACGTTAGCGGCGGTAATCGTGAACAGCGGTTTCTCGCTGGCATACGGGTTGGCCAGGAAACCTTTGCTGTCCACTGCCCCGGCATTCTTCGGCATCGGGCTCCAGGCAGGAATAGTGTTGCCAGCATTCCCGGCCTTCTCCGCGCCCATTGGCGTCAGCGTAGTGCCCAGTTTTGCCGCTTCGGATTCAGACACAGCAGCCATCACGCCGGTTGCCAACAGCGACAACCCCAGCACACCGACCTGCAACAGATTTTTTGTTATTTTCATATTCATCGTCGTCCTGAAAAACCGGGCTCTTAGAAGTTCATGCCGAAGCTGAGCGACACAAAATCACGATCGTCAACGGTGGTGTACTTGCCATCGAAGAAGTTGGTGTACGCGAGAGCCGCCGTGTAAGTGTTCTGGTACTCGGCATCCAGCCCCAGACTCACCGCCTTGCGACCTTCCTCGAAGTTGCCGCCAGGACCTGGCGAATAACCTTTGACGTCATGAGACCAGGCGACGTTTGGACGCAGGTTCACCCCGGCAAATACGCTGTTGTAATCCCAGATGGCGCGCGCGCGATAACCCCAGGAATTGGCGGTGGTGAAGCCGTCGTCTTCGCAATAACGGGTGAGGTTGTTTTGCGCTGCGCCGGTGAGCGTGCCCGCGTTGAGCGTCGCACACTGACCATTAGGCAGGGGCCCAGGCCCGTAGCTCGGATCACGGCCATAACGAATTTTCGAAGTGCTATCTAGGCCGCCTACATGCGTCCAGCCCACTTCACCCACCACGGTCAGACGTTCAGCCCCCATGACTTGATCAAAGAACTGCGTGAAGCTGGTTTGCAGCTGGGTAATTTCTTTACGGCGATAGCCCTTTTGATCGGTATCCGGGCGACCTTGCAGCACCGACACGTTCGGGTTCAGAGGGGTGATGCCCGAATACAGGATATCGGTGGTGTTGATTTGCACCGGAGCATTAGGCCGGTAGCTGAGTTCGCCGCTCCAGGCGGTGCCGGTTGGCAACGTGGTGGAGAAGCTCAGACCGTACAGATGAATGTCTTCCGGGTACTCGACGTAGTAGCTGGAGTTACCCGCAACGACCAGAGGTAAAAGCGTCGGCGCCAATGCCCTGGCCGTAGCCAATGGAATACCACTGCCCACAAGTCCACCCACTAGCCCTGCGGCACTATAAGCACTGGCGGGAGCGCCTCTGCCGCTGAAAATCGGCGCGCGGCTGTGGTAATTCATGAAGTAAGCGCCAAACTCGGTGTCCAGCGGCTCGAAGTTATAGTGCATGGCAACGCCAAACTGGCCACTGTCACGCGCATCCCGGTCAGGGCCACGACGTACGACTGCACCTTCATCCGGGTTGCCGAACGACACACCGCGCTGGCCAAGGGTGTTGAAGATCGCGCCGCGAGCCCCAGCAGGTAACCCGGCAGCAGTCAGTGAGCTGTTCAGTCCACTCCGACTGCGCAACACCGCCAGATTGTTATCGCAACCGTCTGAAATCACGTCGGGTTGCGAAAAGAACGTACCGCAGTTATCGGTAACAGTCTGGTCCCACTCAAGCTGGTAGAAACCTTCTGCCGAAAGATTCTCAGTGATGCTTTGCGACAGGTAAAACATATTGACCGGAATCAGGCCTTCCTTGATTTCGGCCCCGGGACGACGGAACGCAGACACGTCGACCGGGTTGATGCTGTTGATGCCGCCCTGGATGAAAGTACTTTCACCCCAACTGACCACTTGTTTACCGAAACGCACCGAACCTGGCTCATCGCCGATGCTGTAGTTGTGGTAAACGAAAGCGTCGAGAATCTGCCCGCCGGAAGACTTGGCGCCTTCCTTGCGATTGGAGTCGCTGATGTCCTTGAACTCCCGGCCTTCGTCCTTGAGCTCAAAGTCGTACCAGTACTTGCCTCGCACAAACACACCCGTGTCGCCGTACTTCAACTCAAGATCGTGAATGCCCTTGAAGATTTTCGAAAACGTTTCACCGCGTTTGAAATTCAAGTGGCCGTCATCGGATGTTTGCGACAGGCCATGCCCGCCGTTGTTCGAACCGATGAGATTCTTGTTGGCGTTTTCGGTGGACCAACTGGCGCCCACGGAGAGCGACGAGTCGAACTTGCCTTCGATTTCGCCAATGTTGAAGCTGACGCCGAAAGCAGGACCGGCGAGCGTAGAAGCGAGGCTGACGGCCAAAGGCAATTTTGCCCGCCGCCAGAACTGGTTTGCTGATGTCATCGACGCTACTCCATGTGTTTTTTATTGTTTTGGCAGTGGTACTGCAAAAAACGGACAGCCGATCTTTCGACAGACAGTCCAGCGCTCATCGGGTAACCCGGAAGATTACAACGATTCGCCTTGTCATTGGTTTTTACGCAGCCCCTCCATCGACTATAGCCAGCCCGACGCACTGCTTGATCCCTCTAAAGTGTGATTTGAAGCGCCAAACGCTCTGGGAAGCACTTGTTGGGGGATTTCTGTTGATGTGCGACGTGGGACCGGCTCTAGCCCGGAAGGCGGTCGTTCGGCAACTAGAACTTTTGTGTCTGCCCCGGCCTCTTCCCGGCTAAAAGCCGGTCCCACGACATCGCGCGGATGCCTGCGCGTTTACAAAAAAGCCTCAAAGGGTCGACAAAAACGCGCTATTGGTGCTCTGCCATTCGGCGATGTCCAGGCGCATTCGCTTCTTGTCGAGTTTGCCGACGCTGGTCTTGGGAATTTCAGTAACAACCGCAATCTGATGCGGGATTGCCCACTTATTGATGTGGCCCAATTCGACGAAAGGCTTGAGGTGCTCTTTCAAATCCTTGGCCTCAACGCTGTGCCCGTCACGCAACACCAGCAATGCAAAGGGTCGCTCTCCCCACTGTGGATCAGCGATACCCACTACCGCGACTTCGCGAACTCCGGGATGGCGACTGCACAGGTCCTCCAGCGCAAGGGAGGAAATCCATTCGCCACCGGTCTTGATCACATCCTTTATCCGGTCGCGGATGTCGATCACGCCCATGCTGTCGAGCGTGGCCACATCGCCCGTGTGCATCCAGCCACCCGCCCACATCTCGGCGCCTTTCTGCGGCTCACGGCAATAACCTTCGCTCAGCCAGGGCGCGCGCAGTACCAGCTCACCCATGGTTTCACCGTCAGCCGGGAGGAAATTGCCGTCTTCGTCCACGATTGCCGCGTCCACCAATACCCCAGGCACACCCGCTTTGATGCGGTAGGTGATGCGCTCGTCTTCGCTCCCCGCACGCAATTCGTCGTTCAAATGAGCCACCGAAATCAGCGGGCCGGTTTCCGACATGCCATAAGCAGCCGTCAATTGAATACCCCGCGCTTTGGCCGTCTCATACAGCGTCCGGTTCAGCGAACTGCCACCAATGATGATTTTCCAGCCAGCAAAGTCGACGCCCTGCGCGCTTTTCGCGTTGAGCACCATCTGCATGATGGTCGGTACACAGTGGGAGAATGTCACTTTCTCCTTGCGCCACAACTCGACCAGAAACTCTGGGTCGTAACGGCCGGGGTAAACCTGCTTGACCCCCAGCATCGTCGCCGCGTAAGGCATCCCCCAGGCGTGAACATGAAACATGGGCGTGATGGGCATGTACACGTCACCGGTGTTCAGCAATCCTTCGACGCTGCCTAAACCGGTTGCCAGACCCAAGGTGTGCAGCACCAATTGACGATGGCTGAAGTACACACCTTTTGGGTTGCCCGTGGTGCCGGTGGTATAGAAAGTGGTGGCGACGGAGTTTTCGTCGAAGTCTTCGAATTCATATTGATCACTGGCCTGGGCCAGCAGCGTCTCGTACTCGCCCACCAGATTCGGCAGCTCGGCGGTCTTCTCCGGCAAGTCCGTCAGCAGCAGAGTTTTCTCGACCGTGGTCAGATGCCCGGCCATGGCTTGATACAGGCCGACGAACTCACTGTTGACCAGCACAAACTTATCGTCGGCGTGGTTCATGGTGTAAGCAATTTGATCTGGCGAGAGCCGCACATTGATGGTGTGGACCACCGCTCCTATCATCGGGATAGCGAACATGCACTCAAGATAACGGTGGCTGTCCCAGTCCATCACCGCCACGGTATCCCCGGCTTTCACGCCTGCGGCAGTGAGCACGTTTGCCAGCCGACAGACCCGCTCGATCAGCACTGGATAGGTGTAGCGGACTGTGTCGCGGTAGACGATTTCCCGGGTTTTTTCGTAACGACTGCCTGACATCAATAGCCGCTTGATCAACAGAGGATATTGATAGGCACCGTCGGCTGGCGGAATAACGCGGGTCTGTAGCATAAGAGTTCCTTTTCAAAGTACACAGGCGTGGCTTGAAATATGGACTCTAGAGCGGTACCTCGCCAGTCAAATCAGCCGAAGGGATGATTTGCGACCCGGATACTGCCTGCCCGATCTGTAAGAGGGACGGTATTTCTGACACCACGCTGTCTGGCAGCAAACATTGGATCTGTAGGAGCTGCCGGAGGCTGCGATGGCGGTGTGTCAGCATAAATGCCTCGCAGCCTTCGGCAGCTCCTACAGTTGCATCAAATAGGGCAAGAATTTGTATCAATGACTCTCAGTCAGCGCCAGCTTCAAGCCCAACGCCACCAACACCCCGCCCATGGCCCGATCAAACCAGTGGCCCATGCGTGCAAAGCCTGCGCGCACGCGCTCCTGGCTGAACAGCCGCGCCACCAGGCAGAACCAGAGGCCGGTCGCAACTGCCAGATAAACGCCATAACCCGCTTGTACCCACATTGGCGTATGCGGGTTGATCACTACGGTGAACAACGAAAGGAAAAACAGCGTCGCTTTGGGGTTCAAGCCATTGGTGATGAACCCGCTGGTGAATGCACCACGGGCCGTGCGCTCGCCTGTAACAACGTTGGCAGGCGCATCACCGGGGCTTGCAGGTTTTGCCCGCAGCGCTTTGATGCCGATGTACAGCAAATAAGCCGCTGCAGCCCACTTGAGCGCGTTGAACAATACGATGGACTGCGACACGATCAAGCCAATCCCAAGCAACGAATAGCCGACATGCAGGAAGATCGCCGTACCCACGCCCATGGCGGTATAGGTGCCCGCCTTGCGTCCGTGGGCGACGCTTTCACGTACAACCACCGCGAAATCAGGGCCGGGGCTTGCGACAGCCAGCAAGTGAATCAGCGCAACGGTAAGAAACTCAGCCAAGTACATGGGGCTACTCCAAAAAATAGCTGGCCAGAAGGCAAGCATTCCAAAAATGTAAGCAAGCGTTTCGCTCTGGTAGGCTAGCCACATTAAGGCTTCAATACGTCCATTAACAGGTACAGCTGATGAGCAATCACGGTAAGGCAGTTTTTCTCGACTACACGTCGTTGGATCTGGGCGATCTGGATTTCAGCGAGCTGCGTGAATGCTTCAGTGAACTGACGCTGCACACCAGCACCGGCGCGGATCAGGTGATCGAGCGCCTGCAAGGTGCGCAAGTGGCAATCAGTAACAAGATCGTGATCGATTCCAACACGTTCGCGGCATGTCCTGACCTGAAGCTGGTACTGGTGACAGCCACCGGCACCAACAACATCGATCTGGTAGCGGCTCGTCATCACGGGGTTACCGTATGCAATTGCCACGGTTACGGCACGCCGTCGGTGGCCCAGCACACCTTGATGTTGCTATTGGCCCTGGCGACCAGCCTGCCCGAATACCAGAAAGCGGTGCAGCAAGGTCAGTGGCAAAAGTCGAAACAATTCTGCCTGCTGGACTTTCCCATCGTCGAACTGGAAGGCAAAACCCTGGGTTTGCTGGGCCATGGCGAACTGGGTAGTGCGGTCGCGAAACTGGCCGAAGCGTTTGGTATGCGTGTACTGCTGGGGCAAATCCCCGGTCGCCCTGCTCGCCCGGATCGTTTACCGCTGGAAGAGCTGTTGCCGCAGGTCGACGCCCTCACGTTGCACTGCCCGCTCAATGACGATACCCGCGACATGCTGGGCGCTCACGAGCTGAGCTTGCTCAAGCCGCACGCCTACGTGATCAATACCGCTCGCGGCGGACTGATCAACGAGCAAGCACTGGCCGATGCCCTGCGTGAGGGTCACCTGGGCGGTGCCGCCACCGACGTGCTCACAGTCGAACCCCCTACTGCCGATAATCCGCTGCTGTCAGGTGACATTCCCCGCCTGATCATCACCCCTCACAGTGCCTGGGGCGCTCACGAGGCACGGCAGCGTATCGTCAGTCAGGTGACTGAAAATGCGCTGGCGTTCTTTGCGGGCAAGCCGGTTCGGGTGGTGAGTTAGGTAGTACCACTGCGTTCTGACACCGCTCTGTTGCGAATCAAACATCTAACCTGTAGGAGCGCACGAGCACCGCGAGGCCGCGATAGCGGTGTATCAGACAGACCGCCATCGCTGCCTCGCGGTGCTCGTGAGCTCCTACGGAAAAAGCATTTCAATTCAAAGGATCGCACCGCCGTTGCTGGCTCCAAACTGTTAGACTCCGCGCTTTTTCGAGGAGCCCACCATGGACCCGCGCAGTGAAGTGTTACTCCGTCAGGCCGAGTTGTTTCAGGGCTCCCTGCTGCTGGCGGGCCTGCCTGCTGACGATTTGCTGGGCCGCCTGCCGCAGGCCCATGGCTGGTGCTGGCATGCTGGCGATCAGGCTGCGCTGGACGCGCGCTTCGAAGGGCGCAGCCATTTCGGAGTAACAGCTCCTGAGCAGCCATTCGAAGCTGCTGTGGTGTTTTTGCCCAAGGCGCGGGAGTTGACCAACTACTTGCTCAATGCGCTTGCCTCGCGCCTCGCGGGACGTGAATTGTTTCTGGTAGGCGAAAAACGCAGCGGCATCGAAGCCGCAGCCAAGCAGCTGAGCCCGTTTGGTCGCGCCCGCAAGCTGGACAGCGCCCGCCATTGTCAGCTCTGGCAAGTCACCGTTGAAGACGCCCCTGACGCGGTAACGCTGGAAAGCCTCGCCCAGCAGTACGAAGTCGAAATGGAAGATGGTCCACTCAAGGTTGTCAGCCTGCCGGGCGTCTTCAGCCAGGGCCGACTCGATCGCGGCTCAGCGCTGCTCCTGCAACACATCGACAAGCTGCCGAGCGGCAATTTGCTCGACTTTGGCTGTGGCGCTGGGGTGTTGGGGGCTGCGGTAAAACGTCGCTATCCGCATAACAACGTGATCATGCTCGATGTGGATGCTTTTGCCACCGCCAGTACGCGTCTGACCCTTGCGGCAAACGGGCTTGAAGCCGAGGTACTGACGGGTGATGGTATCGATGCAGCGCCAATGGGATTGAGCACGATTTTGAGCAATCCGCCGTTCCATGTCGGGGTACATACCGACTATAAGGCGACAGAGAACCTGCTGAGAAAAGCCCGGCAACATCTGAAATCAGGCGGCGAACTCCGGCTGGTTGCCAATAGTTTCCTGAAGTATCAACCCATCATCGAAGAGCATTTTGGCGTGTGTGCGATCAAGGCTGAAGGCAACGGCTTCCGAATCTATCGCGCCAAGCGGGCTTGAAAATAAGCACTTGCCCAAAGCGAAAGCTGAAGGCAGAATCCGCTCCGTCCTAGGGGAGTAGTCTCCCACGAGCGCCATGCTCGTCTGGTACGCATCAACATACTTGGTCCTCAGACCATGGTGCGTACGACCCCGAATCCGCTCAGACGGATCGGTGGTTTGACAAGACCTATGACACGAACACCTTACCCGGGGCGGGGAGGCTGTACGTGTCATAGCCGTGTCGACCCGCCCCTAGGAAAACCTGATGCTGGAATCCTTGTTGGTCCCTACCGCTGTAGTCGCGCTTGCCGAAATCGGTGACAAGACCCAACTCCTTGCCCTCATTCTGGCTGCTCGCTTTCGCAAGCCATGGCCAATCATCGCGGGCATCGTCGCCGCAACCCTGGCTAACCACGCCGCCGCTGGCGCTGTTGGCGCATGGTTTGGCAGCTTCTTCTCCGACGCCACCCTGCACTGGATCCTCGCCGCGAGCTTCGCCGCGACGGCGCTGTGGACCCTGGTTCCGGACAAGATGGATGAAGACGAAGCCAACACTGCACGCAAGTTCGGCCCGTTCATGACCACGCTGATCGCGTTCTTCATCGCTGAAATCGGCGACAAGACGCAGATAGCCACGGTCATGCTCGCCGCGCAATATTCGTATCTGTGGCTGGTGATTCTGGGGACAACGCTGGGTATGTTGCTGGCCAACGTGCCGGTGGTATTGGCAGGCAATTTCGCCGCCGAAAAACTGCCCCTGACCCTGATCCGCCGCCTGGCGGCAGGCGCCTTCTTCGTGCTCGCGCTGGTTGCGGTCTACAAGGCGATGCAGGTGAGTGGCTGGGTTTAACGGCATCGATCTGCAAGAGCACGCCTGCCCGCGAGGAGCCTGGCTTGATTCACCGCGTCGCCGCTCTCGCGAACAAGTTCGCTCCTACCCACACCGCGCTACACGGTAGGAGCGCACGAGCAACATGGACCTGCGCTGTATCAGGATTTTTTGGCCGCGTTGTACAACGGCATCACCTTGGGAATCGCGGCTTGCAACGACGCGATGCGGCTTTCCGAAGCCGGGTGAGTGCTCATGAATTCAGGTTGTGAACCGCCTGAGTTCTGGGTCATTTTCTGCCAAAGGGTGATAGCGGCATTCGGGTTGTAACCGGCACGGGCTGCCAGCTCCAGGCCCAGCAGATCGGCCTCGTTTTCGTTACTGCGACTGTTAGGCAATGTCAGGCTGTAATTCACCACGGTATCGGCCAGTGCCATGCTGTCCTGCCCAAGACCCAGAATTGCACCCGCCCCTTGCTTGGCCATCGCAACACCGTAGGCCTTGGACATCGACTCTCGTCCATGCTCGCGCAGGGCGTGGGCGATTTCGTGACCCATCACCGCCGCGATCTCGTCGTCAGTCAGCTTCAATTTGTCGATCAGACCCGTGTAAAAAATGATCTTGCCGCCTGGTCCGCAGTTGGCATTCAGCTCATCACTTTTGATCAGGTTCACTTCCCACTGCCACTGCGCAGAATCCGGACGCAACTTAGGTGCCTGACCGATCAGGCGATCGGCAATTGCATGCACGCGCTTGGCGTTGTCGCTGGTCGTGTCCAGCACGCCTTTGGTCGACGCCTCGCCAACGGTTTCTTTATAGGACTGGGCATACATCTGATTGACCTCATCGGTCGAGAGCATGCTGAACATGTATTGCTTGCGTTCTACACCGACCGAATCGCCACTGGTGGTATTCACGGCCTGACACCCGCCAAGCAGCAAGGCGGCACTCAAGGCACATAGAGCAAATTTCTGACGCATGATGGATCTCCCTTTGAACATGGCGCTCATCCTAGGCGGTGAACGACGGATGCGCCAGATGCTGGCTGACAGCCAAGTTTGTCAGCCTGGTTACACGTTGGTTCCTGTATGCGTACAAGGTGATAGACGACGTGGGACCGGCTTTAGCCGGGAAGGCAGTAGTTCTGACGACACACTTTTAGTGACTGTAACGGCCTCTTCCCGGCTAAAGCCGGTCCCACTAGGTTGCGCGATCACAACGGCGTCAGACACTCCGGCGCGTTGAGCTTAGGGTCATTGACCAGATTCGCCAGCGGGCGCTCGCGCAGTGTGGTTTGGGGAGCAGCGAGCAAGGCTTGCAAGGTTGGCAGGGGGGTGTCGGCCGCCAGCCAGTCCTTTTGCCCTTGCGCGTCGAGGATCAATGGACGCCGCTGACTGGCGGCCAGTTGCGTGACCACTGCGACACTCAGGTACGTATGGCCCTGCACCGGATAAGCTTCCCAGATCGCTGCAAAAAACAGCGCGGAGCCTTCCCCCGGCGTCAGCCAGAATGGCCGCTTGCGCGTCGTGCCGCGCCATTCATAAAAACCATTGGCGGGCAGCAGGCAGCGGCGCAAGCGAAAAGCTTCGCGAAACATCGGTTGCTCGACCAGGGTTTCAGCACGGGCATGAGCCGGTGTCCGGGACAAGTCCGTCAGCCAGGGGGGCGTAAGACCCCAACGTGCCAGGGCCAGCTCCAGATCGCCGTCAGTTCCGGCGATAGCGCGCAACATGAGCACCGAATCCGCGGGTGATATATTCCATTGCGCCTGTTGGTCAGCCGGAAAACCGGGCAAGGCCGCAAAAGCGGGCGTCCAACGAAACAGCGCATAGCGTCCACACATGGGGCAAAAAAACTCACTTGGATGCGCCGGGTATTGAAGAAAAGGCCGTTACGCCGCTCAACACACCAGCACGTCAGGGAAATTGTCCGGCTCATCACCGGCCTCGCCTCCAGAGAAAGGCAGCGCCGCATTGTACTCAGTGATCAACTGTCGCGCCCGCTCGACCTGATCGTTGTCCACCAACAGGCCCAATAGCCCGAGGGCCGGCAACTCGCCAAGGGCGCCCAGCAAATGCCCACCGGTCAGATGCGCTTCAATCCCCTCACTGGCGAGCATGCCTTGTAACAGCTCGCCTTCCATGAGGTTTTCCGGCTCGTAGACTTTCTGCATCATTCGTTCTCGCTGCGAACATCCAGATTCCAGTCTTCACCATCGGTTTGCAGGTCGAATACGATGGGCCGACAGCATACCGGGCAATCCTCAATGTACTGCTGATCACCGCCGGACAGATCCAGCACGGCCTCAACAGGCTCCCCGCAGTAAGGACAGTCGTAACTCTGAATTTCCTGCATCGCGGTCTCCGGGATCAGTTGTGCGTATAATCGCGCTCTTTGAAGGCTCCGATAGAGTCTGGACGCAATTTTCAGACCCGGCCTCCCCTATTTTTGTCACCCTTAACAAGAGAGCATGATGGGCGAATTTGATGCCATCCGACCTTACAACGACGCTGAAGTCTCAGCGGTACTTGAGCGTTTGCTCAGCGACAAAGAATTTCTATCGATCCTGACCCGCTTCCGCTTCCCGAAACTGGCAGGCGCTTTGGGCTGGGCATTACAACCGATCATTGCGCGCAAGCTGCGCCGTCAGTTCGTCGGTATCAATTCGGTCGCCACCTTGCAGGACAAGGTCGAATACTACGTCGACCACACCATTGAGCGCGCTACCGACGGTGTGACCTACACCGGTGTCGAGCAGTTCAAATCCGGCAGCGCCTATCTGTTTCTGGCCAACCACCGCGACATCGTGATGGACCCGGCTTTCGTCAATTACGCCGTGTACCACGCTGGGCTGCCGACACCGCGCATCGCGATTGGCGACAATCTGCTACAAAAACCGTTTGTCAGCGACCTGATGCGCCTGAACAAAAGCTTCATCGTGCACCGGTCCATCACCGGGCGTCGGGAAAAGATGGCGGCGTATCAGCTGCTGTCGGCGTACATCAACCACTCGATTCGCAATGACTGCCAGTCGATCTGGATTGCACAGGCAGAAGGCCGCGCCAAGGACGGTGATGACCGCACCGAGTCGGCGATCCTCAAGATGTTCCACATGAGCCGCAAGGACGAGCCGTTCGCCGAAGTAATCCAGTCACTGAACCTGACGCCGGTGTCCATCAGCTACGAATATGACCCCTGCGATCACGCCAAGGCCAGGGAGCTCTATATTCGCGCCACTACCGGCACTTACACCAAAGTGCCAGGCGAAGACGATGTCAGCATTGCCTTGGGTATCACCGGCTATAAAGGCCGCGTCCACGTGAACTTTGCGCCGCCCATCACCGAGCTGTTCGAAGACACCAAGGCGCTGGCCACGGAGATGGACCGGCAGATTCTCGGTGGCTATCGCCTGTTCCCGGTGCATTACCTGGCGTACGCACAATGGGCCGATGCGGACACGACGCTCGATGTGCCGAAGGCCAACGATGTGTTTGCCGCACCGGAGCTGACCAAGGCTCAGGAAGAATGGCAACGCCGTCTCGACGAATGCCCGGCAGAGCACCGCCCTTACCTGATCCAGCAATACGCGACGCCGGTGCGCAATCAGTATCGGGTCAAGGCGGGCATACCGCTCTGATGCTGCTGACGATAAAAAAGGCGCTGATATTCAGCGCCTTTTTTTATGCCTGAAACTTGTCAGACAATTTTCATCACCGTCATGTGAACGTAACCTGATCCGGGCACTGTATGGCTCCTTCGAGGAAGAACTTCGACCCAATGGAGCTTCACATGCTGCACGCCAAAAACCAGGACCGCCTTTATCTGATCGCCCCAAGTGACGAACAGGAAGCCTTGATCGACGCCTGGTCCTTCAATGTTCAGGACCGTAACTGGCTGGTCTACTGCGCCCTTGGTGGTCACCAACACCATGACTTGCCAGACATGGATCTGCAGACGGGTTTCAGCTTTCTGGATTTTTATCAGCAGGCGGCGTGAGCCTGATCGGGATCATTGATAGGACGATTGGCGCGATGTCGTGGGACCGGCTTTAGCCGGGAAGAGGCCAGTACAAGCACCACATTTTTATCGCCAGACATGCCGCCTTCCCGGCTAAAGCCGGTCCCATGTCAGCTTGCGGGCAAACCTGGACTCTCCCACCGGTAAAAGTATTGGCACAAAAAAGCCCGGCATCTCGCAAAAGAGCCGGGCTTTTTTTACAGCAGCGCTGGTTTTACTGAGCCAGCGTGTTGCCAATGGTCTGATCCTGGAACAGACGCGTAAGGGCGTCGCTCAACACGTCGCTCACCAGACGAGTGTTGGTTTCCTGATTCGGTGCCATACCGAAGCGCTGATCCAGCGAAGCGGCATAACGACCGGCGTAGTTACGGCCATTGTTCTTCACTTCGGCGCGGAACGTGGTGCTGATGGTCGCTTCAGTCACGTACAGGCCTTCTTTCGGCGATTGATACTTCAGATCCGCCAGGGTAATGGTCAGCTGTGGACCGCCGCCGTTAGGCGATGGGGTAAAGCCCAGCAGACGCACAGCAGCTTCTGCCTGAGCCTGCAACTTGGGCAGTACATCAGCACTGGAAACGCTGACCGCGCTGGTTTCCGGATACATGCCACCACGGGTACCCAGCGTCGGGCTTGGGCGACCGTCGACGACACGCACCATGACCGGCTGACCACGGCCTACCGGCGCCAGCTGGGCATTCAGCTTGGGCTGCGGGCTAAGTTGTTGAGGGCTGTGGGCACAGCCAACCAGAGTCAGACTCGTTACAGCAAGCAAACCAAACAAAATGCGACGCAGCATGCTCATCTCTCTCCAATGGGCCAGGCACTAAATGTGCCGCAGTATAGCGGCCTCCCAGCACCGCCAACCAGTGAAAATCGGACCGCGCCAGAGATGCAATGGTTCAGCAACACCCACGTCACGATGATGTCATGTGCGGTGTGCAGAATTGCGCCTAAACCAATCGGGAGCCACCCCATGGACTTTATCTGGTCACTCTTTACTGCTCGTCCCAAGTACCGCCACTACGCGCGCATTGATAAAAGCGGTGTTTGCTGCGCGTTCAAACAGTGCACTCAGCCTCCCGTGGGTCAGGGTTGGGTTGAGGTTACCGAACAGAATCTGTCCTGGTTGAACCAGCCACTGCCCCTCAATGCCCGTATCACTCGCCGCGCCGGGCAACCTGCAGCGCGTCAGTTGCGCATGGCCTGACTGCGAACCGAATAAAAGTCACTTAATACGATCAATTCCTGTCGTTTCATCGCTATAATCTTCCCCCGATTATAAGGACGTCTCCTGATCGGGCCTCGCAGCATGGCTAATCTTCTGATTAGCGCCTTCGTAATGCCCACAGAGAGCCGCCCACACAGGTCACGATCACGCAGATTTGCGTGTTGATCGGTGCTGACGGGCTCGAATATTTTGAACCCGTATCGCTCGCCAACACGTCGGAATGCATGCCCTTGATCTGCCGGTGCTGCCATCGCGCAGCCCTTTTGAGGTTGAGGTTCGCGTCTCCAAAAGAACGCGAAAAAACGGGTTTCACTACTTCACAAGAGTGTGGCGAGCAAATGAACAGGTACGCGTTTGTAAATGCACCATTAGCATCTGACCCAACCATTTTGAACAGGATCGATTGCTGCTACGCAGCCTCCTCGACTGGAGTCTGAAGCCTGTCCGCTACGGATTTGGTTGCACAACGGATGCCTTGACGATGGTCGAATGGCTGACCGGGCTGAAAAATGCGTTCATGCTGCCTAGATGAATCAATCATTCAAGTCCGTTTGATGGCCTCCGTTGATGATGCGAAAAATTGCGAAGAATCGGACATGCAGATCCTGGCCAGGATTATCGGGACACAACTTTGAACAAAGTCCCGCTACCAGGCATCTGACCTCAGGATCGTATGCCGTCAATTTGGTGCTGCAGATTTTGGAGACGCGTTAATGGCGCATAACGAAGCAGTCGATGTGGTATTGGTTGGAGCGGGCATCATGAGTGCCACCCTCGCCGTACTGCTCAAGGAGCTCGACCCCGGCCTCAAGCTGGAAGTCGTTGAGCTGATGGACTCTGGCGCTGCGGAGAGTTCAAACCCGTGGAACAACGCCGGTACCGGCCATGCGGGTCTGTGCGAACTCAATTACACCCCGCCGGCAGCTGATGGCTCCATCGACATCAAGAAAGCCGTGCAAATCAATACCCAGTTCGAGGTTTCCAAACAGTTCTGGGCTTACCTGACGCAAAAAGGCACGTTCGGCTCGTCGAAGAGCTTCATCAGTGCAGTTCCGCACCTGAGCTTCGTGCAGGGCGAGAAAGGCATTGCCTTCCTCAAGACCCGCTTTGAAGCCATGCGCACGCACCATGCGTTCTCGTCCATGGAATACACCGAGGACAAGGCGACCCTTGCCGAGTGGATGCCGCTGATGATGCCCGGCCGCCCGGCCGATGAGCAGATCGCCGCGACGCGAGTCATGAACGGCACTGACGTCAATTTCGGCAACCTGACCAATCAACTGCTCAAACACCTGAGCAGCGGTCCGGATGCTCAGGTCAAGTACAGCAAGCGGGTCACAGGCCTGAGCCGCAAAGGCGCTGGCTGGAGCGTCAGCATCAAGGACGTGAACAGCGGCAGCACGCGTGAGATCGACGCGAAATTCGTGTTCCTCGGCGCAGGTGGTGCGGCGTTGCCATTGCTGCAGATGTCAGGCATCGAAGAAAGCAAAGGCTTTGGCGGCTTCCCGGTCAGCGGCCAGTGGCTACGCTGCGACAATCCTGAAGTGGTCAAACATCACCAGGCCAAGGTCTACAGTCAGGCAGCGGTCGGTTCGCCGCCAATGTCTGTGCCGCACCTGGACACCCGCGTCGTCGACGGCAAGAAGTCCCTGCTGTTCGGACCTTACGCCGGTTTCACCACCAAGTTCCTCAAACACGGCTCGTTCCTTGACCTGCCGCTGTCGGTACGTATCGCCAACATCAAACCGATGCTGGCCGTGGCCCGCGACAACATGGACCTGACTAAATACCTGGTCAGCGAAGTCATGCAGTCCATGGAGCAGCGTCTTGAGTCACTGCGCCGCTTCTATCCAGAAGCTAAAGCTGAAGACTGGCGCCTGGAAATTGCGGGCCAACGGGTGCAGATCATCAAGAAGGACCCCAAGAAAGGCGGCGTCCTGCAATTCGGTACCGAACTGGTCTCGGCCAAAGACGGCTCTCTCGCCGCCCTGCTGGGTGCATCGCCAGGTGCTTCGGTCACCGTTTCGATCATGCTGGACCTGATCGAGCGCTGCTTCCCCGAAAAAGCACGAGGTGAATGGGCAGCCAAGCTCAACGAGATCTTCCCGGCTCGGGAAAAAGAACTGGAAACCGACGCGCAGCTGTATGAGCGGGTCAGTACCCAGAACAACGAGCGCCTGGAACTGGTCGAGAACCACAGCGAAGCACACAGCCTCGCCTGATTCACGAGCGACACACGAGAACGCCCGGCGTCGAAAGAGCCGGGCGTTTTTTGTTTAACTTAACGCGTTGCGAACTCATCAGTAACGCAATAATGCAGGTCCGGGCTATTCGATACTGACTCGGACGCTATAGCTTTTATCGGGATCATGACTGACCAGTTGAGCCTTACAAATAGCTTTAGAGGCGCCATCTGATTGCGCATTAGTCCATTGATAAGGCTCTTCTGCAGGTCGGAACCAACCAAAGCTTGTCCTTATATCGTGACCCGCCTTGAACGTGCAGGATTTATCTCCGGCGGTATACGTGAAGCTGAGTGCCCCTCGTTTTTTCGAGGCGAACGTCAAGCTGATGTCTCCCGTGCGATGGCCAGGTATCGCGTAATTATCAACCCCTACCCCGCCCAATACCCAGTTGGCGGCGCTTAACACCAAGGGTGTCGCCGTCTCGTTAACAACCTTGACGTTCGCTTGAAAACTCCCGGCAGCACGGGCATAGGGGACAACACTTGCAGCCAGTAATACCAGGCACAGCAGCACCTGCGGACCTGCTTTATTTAACTTCCAATGAACATCCATTTCACGACTCCATAAATCCAGCGACAAGATCCTCATTCACTTCATACGATAGCGAACATCAAAACTTTCCTTGTAGACCCACTCATCCACTTTCAAATCGCAAGTAGCAGGCACACTGCCAAAACTTTTAGTCACCTTCCAGTGGCCAGGCCCAGTGAGTGTCATGGGGCCTTTAACCCGTTTGACAGGGCCGTACTTCACAACAAAGTTACAGCGTTTGCCTCCATCAGTACCCATCATGAAGTTGACCTCGCCAATGTCATTGGTAACCCGGATATTGAATCCGCCAGTATCGCCGGGCTTGATTCTGTAAGTTTTAGGATCCTGACCACCCAAGTCCCAGCTTTGATTGATGAGATAAATATCTTCAGCCGTCATGTTCCGTATTTCAGCGTGGTAATTGGTGAGCGTCTCGGCCTGAGCGAACCCCACCATGGATAAAGCACTCAAAACAGCAATTAATTTTAAACGGTACATAATATTGAAATCCCTTTCCAATGATGCACACAGGCACGACCGCCGCTGTAAAGCAGGCACCGTACCGATGAGTGCTGATATCACTTGATACTGACGCGAAGGATATAGCCATCACCCGATGGCTTTTCCACTACCGAGGCTTGGCAAAAGGCACCGAACTGCCCGACAGAAATACCCCGCACCTCAGCAACATCCCTGTAAGAAGGCCACAACCAACCGGCAACACGTTCCTGGCCGTATTTAGCCTGGTAGTTACAAGCGGTGGACCCTGCGGCATAAGTGAAGGACAGTGAACCACTCTTATTACCCGCTACCGAGATAGAAAACTCTCCTTTATAATGCTGAGGAATTTGATAATCCACCGCCTCATAGTTACCCAGATGCCATGTAGCCCGGTTCAAGGAGAGATCTGATCGAGCTTCGTTATCTACCGAAATATCAAATTTCTTGGCAGCCAGAGCAGGCGTGGTCATCACGAGAAAATGAGAGCCAAGTAAAACACTTAACAACGATATATATCTGTTCATCATCGAAATCCATTTCGAAAAATATTAATTCATTGCATCAAACACAATGCCGCCTAAGCAGTATGGCTTGATTTCTCACTCGCGCATGAAAAAACAACGATTATATCGGTAGGAAAAATCTAACAACTTTGTAGCTATTATCCACACAACAGATCAACACAGGACAGACTCCATTCGGATGCCTGTCCTGTCAGCCCTCACACGCGAGCTTTCTCGATCAGCTCGATGTATTCATCAGCGTTGCGCTGATCCTTGATCGTTGCAATGAAGTCATTGCCATACTCATCCTTGCCATCCAGGTCGTAACCGGCTTCGAGGAAGAACACCAGAAAGCGCTCGAAATCATTGACTCGCAAGCCACGGTAAGCCTTGATCAGCTTGTGCAGCGATGGCGATGTAGCGTCCACCGGCTCGAAAAGCAAGAACGCTTTAACCTGCTCATCGCCGATTTCGTCACCAATCAACTGCTTTTTATCTTTACGCATTGCGTGCTCCAACTGGATCGCTGACTTGTTAACCGGCGGGCAGTTTACCCTCGGCTCGGCAAAAGGCTCAACGAGTACGAACGGCCCCGGTGTGCAAATCGGCCCAGACATGGCCGTTGGCGTAACTGAGGAACTGGCAGTAAAGCTTTTCGTTGCGCAGCAGATCCATCAACGTTCGGTATTGCGCCACCGGGTAATACAGATTCAGCACTCGACTCTTGTCATCAAAGACCGGCTTTTTCAGGCTTTTGCTTTCGCTGTCGAAATGAATCAGCACCTCGTTAATCGTGGCGCCCTTGTTCATTGGCTTGCCTTTGAGGCGCAGCAGTACCGGCGCAGTCACGGGGATCGGTGCCTGATTGGACTGCCGCTGATTGCCCACCACGACCGAATACTCGGTGATCTGCAGCAATTGCTGCTGCTCGGGTTCGCCTTCGCGCAGATTCAGGTCATCTGGCGGCAGGTATTGGGCGTGCATGGGTTCGGCTGAGACGGGCATCACAACGGGCAAGCTGCACAGCAAGGCCATGGCAGCGCTACGGATCAAAAGCTTCATTTCGACTTCCCGCAAGGACAGGGCTGGCACTTTAGCATGCGGGGTGGCGCAGATTCCTTGGAGATATGCAGGATCTGTGGGAGCGGTGCTTGCCCGCGATAAGGCTGAATGCGATCTAAAGTGAACCGCGTCCAGCCTTATCGTCGGAATGCCGCCCAGACCAAGCACCGCTCCCACATTGACCTCATTCCTAGCAGGATCAGTCACAGGGTCCTGATTACATCCCTTTAACCGCATAAATCCCGGCAGCGTTGCGCCAGTAACCTTTGTAATCCATGCCATAACCGAAGATGTAACGGTCAACGCATGGCAGGCCTACAAAGTCGGCTTTCAGGTCCGGACGCGCTTTGCGGTCATGGTCTTTGTCGATTAATACCGCGGTGTGAACGGCACGAGCGCCCGCGTGTTTGCAGAAGTCGATGATCGCGCCCAGGGTGTGACCTTCGTCGAGGATGTCGTCGATGATCAGCACGTCACGGTCGATGAACGAGACTTCGGGCTTGGCTTTCCAGAACAGATCGCCGCCGCTGGTTTCGTTGCGGTAGCGGGTGGCGTGCAGGTAAGACGCTTCCAATGGGAAGTTCAGGTGCGTCAGCAGCTTGCCGGAGAAGATCAGACCGCCGTTCATCACGCAGAATACGACTGGATTGCGCTCAGCCAGCTCGGCATTGATATGCGCACCAACGCGAGCGATGGCCGCCTCGACTTCAGCTTCTGTGTACAGGCAGTCGGCTTCGCGCATGATTTGACGGATATGCTCGAGATCAGCGGACATGACGCTCTCCTGGGGGGCAGTGTAAGAAAAGCGGGCAAAGGTACGCATCCGCTCCAGTCAGGGCAAGCAATTCTGGACTAACGTGTCAGGAATTGTCTGAAAACACCGCAAGGCACGTAGGACAGTAACAGCTGAATAGATTAACCTAGGCCGTTTTTTTGCCCACGCCGGAGCTTTTTCCTATGCCTATTCGTGAGATCCGCCATCCGCTGATCCGCCACAAGCTCGGCCTGATGCGCCGCGCCGATATCAGCACCAAGAACTTCCGTGAGCTGGCTCAGGAAGTCGGTGCCCTGCTCACCTATGAAGCCACCTCCGATCTGCCGCTGGAGACCTACGATATCCAGGGTTGGGCCGGTACTGTCCCGGTCGAAAAGATCGCAGGCAAGAAAATCACCGTCGTACCGATTCTGCGCGCTGGTATCGGCATGCTCGACGGCGTTCTCAGCCTGATCCCGGGCGCCAAAGTAAGCGCCGTGGGTGTGGCCCGCAACGAGGAAACCCTAGAAGCCCATACGTATCTGGAGAAACTGGTTCCTGAGATTGATGAACGTCTGGCCATGATCATCGACCCGATGCTCGCCACCGGCGGTTCGATGGTTGCCACGATCAACCTGCTGAAAAAAGCCGGCTGCAAGGAAATCCGCGCCATGGTGCTGGTTGCTGCGCCGGAAGGTATCGCAGTGGTTGAAGCGGCTCACCCGGACGTCATGATCTACACCGCCTCCATCGATGAACGCCTCAATGAGCATGGCTATATCATCCCGGGCCTGGGCGATGCCGGTGACAAGATTTTCGGCACCAAGCAAAAGGACTCGTGATGAGGCAGGACGAGTTCAACGATCCACTGTGGCGTACCGTGCTGTCCGGGGCGCAGATGCTCTTCGTCGCATTCGGCGCGCTGGTATTGATGCCGCTGATTACAGGGCTGGATCCTAACGTCGCACTGTTTACCGCTGGCCTGGGTACTTTGCTGTTTCAAATCGTCACTGGCCGTCAGGTGCCGGTGTTCCTGGCGTCGAGCTTCGCGTTCATCACCCCCATTATTCTTGCCAAAGGCCAGTTCGGACTTGCGGCGACCATGGGTGGGGTCATGGCGGCGGGTTTCGTCTACACCTTCCTCGGCCTGGCCGTGAAGATCAAAGGCACTGGCTTCATTGACCGACTGCTGCCGCCGGTGGTTATCGGTCCGGTGATCATCTCCATCGGCCTGGCAATGGCACCGATTGCCGCGAACATGGCCATGGGCAAAAGTGGTGACGGCGCGGAACTGATTCCGTACAGCACCGCGATGCTGATCTCGATGCCTGCGCTGCTGACCACGTTGGTCGTGGCCGTATTCGGCAAAGGCATTTTCCGTCTGGTGCCGATTATCTCCGGCGTACTGGTGGGCTTTGCCCTGTCGTTTTACTTTGGCGTCGTCGACACCGCAAAAATCGCCGGGGCGCCCTGGCTGGCGCTGCCTGCGTTTACCGCGCCGGAGTTCAACTGGCAGGCGATTCTGTTCATCGTCCCTGTAGCACTGGCGCCCGCCATTGAGCACATCGGCGGCGTGATCGCAGTGGGCAGCGTGACGGGTCGTGATTACCTGAAGAAACCAGGCCTGCACCGCACACTGTTTGGTGATGGCATTGCCACTACCGCAGCGGGCCTCTTCGGCGGTCCACCCAACACCACCTACGCCGAAGTGACGGGCGCGGTGATGCTGACCAAGAACTACAACCCGAAGATCATGACCTGGGCGGCGCTGTTTGCGATCACCCTGGCATTCATCGGCAAGTTCGGCGCGCTGCTGCAAAGCATCCCGGTGCCGGTGATGGGCGGCATTCTCTGCCTGCTGTTCGGTTCGATTGCGGCGGTAGGCATGAACACCCTGATCCGCCACAAGGTCGACCTGGCCGAAGCCCGCAACCTGGTGATCGTCTCGGTGACACTGGTGTTTGGTATCGGCGGCGTGTTGATCGGCACCGGCAACGGCCCGGACGATTTCGGCCTGAAAGGTATTGCCCTGTGCGCCGTGACGGCTATCGCATTGAACCTGCTGTTACCGGGCAACGATGGGTGGAAGAACAAGCATCTGGATGATCAGTTGCCTTAGGACCAACCCCAAATCTGTAGGAGCGCACGAGCACCGCGAGGCCGCGATAGCGATCAGCCTGACAAACCGCTATCGCGGCCTCGCGGTGCTCGTGCGCTCCTACAGATAAAAGCGGCTCACAACATCAACGGCGCCCGCTCGCACAGCTTGTTCAATGCCGCTGCCCAGTTCGGGTCATCGTTCAGGCACGGTATCAAGGTCAACTCCTCTCCCCCGGCAGCCTTGAACTGCTCGGCACCGCGATCACCGATTTCCTCCAGCGTCTCGATGCAGTCGGCTACAAACGCCGGGCACATCACCAGCAACTTCTTCACGCCCTGAGCAGCCAGTTCTTCAAGCCGCGCTTCGGTGTAGGGTTCGATCCACTTGGCCCGCCCCAGCCGCGACTGGAACGACACCGACCATTTGCCATCTGCAATGCCCATCTGTTTCGCAAACACGGCCGCCGAACGCAGGCACTGTGCGCGATAGCAGGTCGCAAGCACTTCGGGCGACGCGTTCCTGCAACAGTCAGCATCCTTGAAGCAGTGATTGCCGGTGGGATCAAGCTTGGTCAGGTGTCGCTCCGGCAAACCGTGAAAGCTCAACAGCAAGTGATCGTGAGGCTGTTCAAGATGCGGCCGCACACTCTGGACCAACGCGTCGATGTATTCCGGTTGATCGTAGAACGCCTGCAACACGGAAAACTTCACGTTCAGTGATTTGTCCTTTACAACGCGTTTGGCCTCCTCGATCACCGTGGTCACCGTGCTGTCGGCAAACTGCGGGTATAGCGGAGCCAGGGTAATTTTGCTGATGCCCTGAGATGCCAATCGGGTCAACACGGTTTCAATGGACGGCTCACCGTAACGCATCGCCAGTTCAACCGGGCCCTGGGTCCATTCCTTAGTCATGGCTTGGTGCAAACGCTTGCTCAACACCACCAGCGGTGAGCCTTCGTCCCACCAGATAGAGGCATAGGCATGGGCGGACTGCTCGGGTCGCTTGATCAGGATCAGCGACACCAACAGCCGACGAACCGGCCACGGCAAATCGATGACGTAGGGGTCCATCAGGAACTGGTTGAGATAACGGCGAACATCAGCCACAGACGTGGAGGCTGGTGAACCCAGATTGACCAGCAACAGCGCGTGATCGGTCATGCAACATCCTATTTCAGTGGCGGCCGAGGAAATCGTCCAGGGCGGCGTGCAGTTCAGTAAATTTGAATGTGAAACCGGCCTCTTCCAGTCGGGCAGGTCGAGCGCGTTGACCACCCAATAGCAGAACAGACAATTCGCCCAACAGGATTTTCAAGGCCAGTGCAGGCAACGGCATGAATGCCGGGCGATGCAGAACACCGGCAAGTGTTTTGGCAAACTCGTGATTGCGGACCGGGTGGGGGGCGCAGAGATTATAGGGGCCTTGCGCGTCATGCTTGTGCAACAGAAAATCAATCGCGGCGATTTGGTCTTTGATGTGTATCCATGGCATCCACTGCCGACCATTGCCGATGGGGCCGCCCATGCCGAATTTGAAGGGCGGTAGCAGCCGCTGCAGCATGCCGCCGTCATCGGAGAGCACCAGACCGGTCCGAATGATGATTACCCGCACGCCTTGGGCCTCGGCTCGCTGTGCCGTTTCTTCCCAGGCGTCACACAGATGGCTGGCGAAATCTTCTTTGACTGGCTGGGAGGTTTCATCCAGCTCACGCTCGCCGCCATCGCCGTACCAACCCACGGCAGAACCACTGATCAGCACCTGTGGCTTCTGCGAACGTTGCTCCATCCAGGTCAACAGTTGCTCGGTCAAGCCAATGCGGCTGTCCCATAACTGAGTTCTGCGCTTGCGCGTCCAGGGCCGGTCCGCAATGGGCGCACCTGCGAGGTTGACCACCGCGTCCACCGGTTGATCATTCAGGTCACTGAGTTGGGCGATACCTCGCACGCCGCTGCCACACAGTCGCGGGACTTCATCGGGTTTGCGGCTCCAGACCGTGACCTGATGGCTTTGTTGAGTCCAGAAATGGCAGAGCTGTCGTCCTATCAAACCAGTACCGCCGGTCAGCAATATGTGCATGGCAGGTGTCCTTGCGTGGCGTTCGCGAGCATTCAGTAGTCTATTTTTTTATGCATCAACAGATGGCTTATGAACCATAGGCCAAAACATTGCCAGAAAGCGTTCGGACTATCCGTCCGGATAGTTGCCCGTCGCTTTCAGGTAGCAGATTTTAGATCTGGAGCCGTACCAGAAAGGCGACGCAGGCCCCAAGCCGTAATCGAAGCAAGTTATACCAAAAAACAATATTGTACAGGTTTTAACTACGGCGTAGTCTGTGCAGACAAGGTAACGAGGCCCCTATGACTGTACCTATCGCAATCATCGGTACCGGCATTGCCGGACTCTCCGCAGCCCAAGCGCTCCATGCTGCCGGGCACTCCGTTCATCTTTTCGACAAAAGCCGCGGCAGTGGCGGAAGGATGTCCAGCAAACGCAGTGACGCAGGCTCGCTCGATATGGGCGCGCAGTATTTCACTGCTCGCGATCGGCGCTTCATGGCCGCAGTACAGCAGTGGCAACTTCAGGGTTGCGCGGCTCAATGGACGCCATTGCTGTACAACTCCCACGCAGGCCAGCTCAGCCCGTCACCCGACGAGCAGGTTCGCTGGGTCGGCCAGCCCGGCATGAGTGCTATTACTCGCGCCATGCTGGGTGATTTGCCAGTCTCGTTTTCCTGCCGGATCACCGAGGTCTTTCGTGGCGAGCAGCACTGGAGCCTGCAAGACGCCGAGGGCCAGAGCCACGGCCCCTTCAGCCATGTGATCATCGCCACGCCCGCTCCACAGGCAACGGCACTACTGGCCAGCGCGCCAAAACTTGCAGGCGCTGCCGCCGGTGTGAAGATGGACCCGACCTGGGCGGTGGCGCTGGGATTCAGCAGTGCATTGCAGACGCCTTTGGAAGGCTGCTTTGTCCAGGACAGTTCCATCGACTGGCTTGCCCGAAATCGCAGCAAACCCGGGCGCGATACCACGCTGGACACCTGGGTGCTGCACGCCACCAGCGCCTGGAGCCGACAGCATCTGGACATGCCCAAGGAAGAAGTCATTGAGCAGTTGCACGGCGCATTTGCCGAACTGATCGGCTGCGCCGTACCTGCGCCGACGTTCAGTCTGGCCCACCGCTGGCTTTACGCCCGCCCCGCTACCGCTCATGAATGGGGCGCGCTTTCCGATCCCGATCAGGGCATTTATGTGTGTGGCGACTGGTGCCTGTCAGGCCGCGTCGAAGGTGCCTGGCTCAGCGGTCAGGAGGCAGCACGTCGCTTGCTGGAACACCTCAATTGAACCGCCTCAATCCCCGCAAGCTGCTGCTGTCGAAATGGACAGCCGCTCAGCCGGTCAATCGAGAGAAGCATTTTCTGGTCACTGAATTGTTTCGCGACGAAGAAGGCACCGTGCTGGAAATCGAATTGCAGGCAGTGCTGACACAGCGCAGTGAACGCTTGCCTTGGCAAACGTTGCAGGACGCTGAGGCGTGGAAGATGGGTTGGAAATAACCCAAGGCCTGACTGGCGCCCTCCGTAGGACCGGCTTCAGCCGGGAGGACGTCGGATAATTCTCTAAATTTCCTTCGGTAGAAATACTGCCCTCCCGGCTAAAGCCGGTCCTACAAGGGCGGGGAGCGCTGACCCACCCCATACAAACCCTATACAAACCATTTGACTTGTACAGCGTTGAACCTATGATGAACCCAAGTTGTACAGAAAATTAACTCTGTACAATTATGTTCAGAGGTTTGCATGCTTTCTCCAGCAGTCCATAAACCGAAACTCGGCATCAGTGCCTGCCTCATGGGCGACGAGGTGCGGTTCAATGGTGGTCATAAAGAATCCCATTTATGCACCCGCGAGCTGACTCAATACTTCGAGTTCGTCACCGCCTGCCCGGAAGTGGCCATCGGCATGGGCATACCCCGCGAACCCATCCGTTTGGTGGGCGACGCACAAAACCCTCAAGCCGTCGGGACGGTGAATAAAGCGCTGAACGTTACCCAGCCCCTCGCCGACTACGGGGTAAAGATGGCTGAAGAACTGGGGGATATCTGCGGCTATATCTTCATGCAGAAATCTCCGTCCTGTGGACTTGAGCGAGTCAAGGTCTACACGGAGAACGGCGCTCCCGTTGAGGGAGGCGGACGCGGGATCTATGCCCAGGCGTTTTGCGAGCGTCATCCCAATCTCCCGGTTGAAGAAGATGGTCGCCTCAACGACGCAGTCTTGCGCGAGAATTTCATCACCCGAGTGTTTGCCTATGCCGCGTGGCAAGACCTGTTTAAAGCAGGTATCACCCGCCGCAGCCTGACCGAATTCCACTCGCGTTATAAATACCAGCTCATGGCCAACGACCCGGTGCAGTACAAAGTATTGGGCAATTTATTGGGCAGCATGGGCCGCAGCGATCCCAACGAGGTCGCACCGCGCTATTTCAGTGACTTGATGACGGCCCTGAAAAAGCCCGCCACTCGCCGCACCCACACCAACGTTCTGCAGCACATCAGCGGCTATCTGAAACAGACCCTGAGCGCGGCCGACAAGCAGGAAATCCAGCAAATCATCGGTCAGTACCATCAAGGCATCGTGCCGTTGATCGTGCCCCTGACGCTGCTCAAACACCACTTCCGCCAACATCCTGATCCTTACGTGGCCTTGCAGGTTTACATGCAGCCGCACCCGGAAAATCTCAGCCTGCGGAATGCGATCTGAACATGAATAACACACTGCATCTGATCCCCGCGCCCGAGCCAACCGCTGCAGATTCGGGGTTTGAAGGCGGCTGGTTACCGATACGTGAAGTCGCCCGTCAAACCGGGGTCAACGCGGTCACGTTGCGTGCGTGGGAACGCCGTTATGGGCTGATCGTCCCGCACCGTACGCCCAAGGGGCACCGACTGTACTCGGACGAGCATGTCCAACGGGTGATGAAGATTCTCACCTGGCTCAATCGCGGCGTATCGGTCAGTCAGGTGAAAAGCCTCATCGACAGCCGCCAACCGGATACCAGCGTCGCCGGGAATGACTGGGACGATTTGCGGCAAAACCTGATCAAGGCGATCAGTGAACTGGCGGAGCGCAGGGTTGACGACCTGTTCAACCAGGCCATGTCGCTCTACCCGCCGCGAACAGTCTGCGAACAGCTGTTGATGCCGTTGCTGTCGGAACTCGAGTTCCGCTGGCAGGGGCATTTCGGCGGGCAAATGGAGCAGGTGTTCTTCTACTCCTGGCTGCGCAGCAAATTTGGTGCCCGGATTTACCACAATAATCGTCAGCTCAGCGGCAAGCCAGTGTTGCTGGTCAATCACTCGGACTCACCGCTGGAGCCGCACCTGTGGCTCAGCGCCTGGCTGATCAGCAGCGCCGATTGCCCGGTTGAGGTTTTCGACTGGCCGTTGCCCAACGGTGAACTGTCGCTGGCGGCCGACCTGCTTAAACCGCGAGCGGTATTGCTGTACTCCAGCAAAGCATTGAACCCCGGCCAGCTTCCCAAATTGCTCAGCAATGTTCAGTCCCCGACCGTGCTTGCCGGTGCCTGCGTACGTATTCATTGCGACGACCTCGCCATGACGATCAACAAGATAGAAGGCCTGCACCTGGCCGAAGACCCGCTGGGCGCCCTCGCCGCCTTGCAGCTATTGGATCTTATCTAAGGAATAAACATGCAACTGCTATGGCTGCGCAGCGATTTGCGCATTCACGACAATACCGCCCTGACCGCTGCCATGGAGCAGGGTCCGGTGGCGGCTGTTTACCTGATCAGCCCCACTCAGTGGCGCAGCCATGACGACGCTCCCTGCAAAGTAGATTTCTGGCTGCGCAATCTGGCCGAGTTGCAGAAAGCTCTGGGTGAATTGAACGTGCCATTGCTGATCCGCGAGGCCGACAGCTGGGATCAAGCACCGAAGGTGCTGCTGGAACTGTGTCGCGAACACAATTTCCGGTCGGTACATGCCAACGAAGAATACGGGATCAACGAAACCCGCCGGGACGCCGCCGTCGCCGACGCACTTCAGCACGCCGACATCCAGTGGCGCAGCTATCTGGATCAGTTGTTTTTCAAACCTGGCACTGTGCTGACCAAAACCGGCACCTATTTCCAGGTCTTCAGCCAGTTCCGCAAGGTCTGCTACGCCCGTATGCACCAAGCCATGCCGCCGCTGGTTCACTTGCCCAAACCTCAAGCCGCGCTGGATGTAGAAAGTGATCGCGTCCCCGAACAGGTAGAGGGATTCATGACGCCTCCCCAGGCACTACAAGCCTTGTGGCCTGCGGGTGAGGACGAAGCGCGTCGGCGGCTGGCCGCCTTCAGCGATGAACAGATTGATTACTACCGCTCAGAGCGTGACTTCCCGGCCAAGCCCGGCACCAGTCAGTTGTCGGCGTATCTGGCTGCCGGAGTGATATCCCCGCGCCAATGCCTTCACGCGGCGTTGAGCAGCAATCAGGGTGAGTTCGAGACGGGCAGTGTCGGCGCTGTCACCTGGATCAACGAGCTGCTCTGGCGCGAATTCTATAAACACATCCTCGTGGGTTTTCCTCGAGTATCGCGGTATCGCGCGTTTCGCCCCGAGACCGAAGCCCTGAAATGGCGTGACGCCCCCGAGGAACTGGCTGCCTGGAAAGAGGCACGTACCGGCCTGCCGATCATTGACGCCGCCATGCGCCAACTCCTGGAAACCGGCTGGATGCATAACCGCCTGCGCATGGTCGTGGCGATGTTCCTGACCAAGAACCTGCTGATTGACTGGCGCGAAGGCGAACGTTTTTTCATGCAGCACCTGATCGACGGCGATCTGGCCGCCAATAATGGTGGCTGGCAGTGGAGCTCCTCCACGGGCACCGATTCATCGCCCTATTTCCGGATTTTCAATCCGCTGTCGCAATCCGAGAAATTCGACCCCGAAGGTCTGTTCCTGAAGAAGTGGTTGCCCGAACTGGCCGACCTGAACAAAAAAGAAGTGCATAACCCGGCGGCTGGCGGCCTGTTTGGTGTGGCCAATTATCCCAAACCTATTGTCGACCTGAGCAGCAGCCGCGCCCGTGCGCTGGCTGCATTCAAGGCTCTGCCTCATCGCCAGCCCGCGGCCGAGGTTACTGATGACTGATTTCCTGCGGCGCTTTGCTCATGAGTTTGCGGCTCTGGACAAGAACAACCTGGACCGCCTTGGCAACCTGTACAGCGACGATGTGCAATTCACCGACCCGCTGCACCAGATTCACGGGCTGCCGCAAATGCGTCGCTATTTTGCCGAGTTGTACGCCAATGTCAGCGATCTGCGTTTTGACTTTCATGGGTTTGACCAGGTCAGCGAGGGCAACGGTTATCTGCGCTGGACAATGAGCTACTCCCATCCGCGCCTTGTCAGAGGTAAGACGATCCAGGTCGAGGGCTGCTCGCATCTGCTCTGGCGCGACAAGGTTTATCAACATCGAGACTATTTCGATGCAGGCGCTTTGTTGTACGAGCACTTGCCGATCATGGGCCAGCTGATTGCCTGGCTGAAAAGGAGATTGGGATGAGTGATCCGAACGTGCGACGTATCTGGTTGACCGGTGCCAGCAGCGGCATTGGCCTGGCGCTCGCCGAAGAGCTGCTCATCGCGGGTCACAAGCTGGCGCTGACGGCCCGAACGCTAGGCCCACTGGAGGAGCTGGAGCGACGTTTCCCCGGGCAAGTCTTGCTCGCGCCGGGGGATTTGACCGATGGCGAGCAAATCACCGCCATCGGCGATCGCATCGGCCAGACCTGGGGCGCCCTGGACAGCGCGATCATCAACGCTGGCACCTGCGAATATATCGACACCAACCATTTCGATGCCGCGCTGCTTGAGCGTGTAGTGCGTACCAACCTGCTGGCAAGTTCCTATTGCGTCCAAGAAGCATTGTTGCTGCTGCGCAAAGGCAACAAGCCGCATCTGGTGGGCGTTTGCAGTTCGGTGACCTACCTGCCACTTACCCGCAGCGAGGCTTACGGGGCATCCAAGGCCGGAATGCGATATCTGTTCGAATCCCTGCGTATTGATCTGGCCCACGAAAATATCGACGTCACCGTCGTCAGCCCAGGTTTTGTCGATACCCCGCTGACCGCCAAAAACGACTTCGCCATGCCCATGCGCTGGCCTGTCGAAAAAGCTGCGAAATACATCGCCGAGCGGTTGCAGCGGACGCGTCGTCCGATGGAAATCGCCTTCCCCGGGCTGTTCATCCTGACCCTGCGGTTATTGGCGCTGCTCCCCACCCGGGTGCAACTCGCGTTAGGAAAACGCATGGCTCGCTCGGCGGCTCAACACAAGGACGCCCAATGAAAATCGCCATCATCGGCAGTGGTATCGCGGGCCTGACCAGCGCCTATCTGCTCAACCGCTCTCACGACATCACGGTGTTCGAGGCGGCAGACTGGATTGGCGGGCATACCCATACCGTTGATGTAAAGGTGAATGGCCGGGATTACGCCATTGATACCGGCTTTATCGTGTTCAACGACTGGACCTATCCAAACTTCATCCGTTTGCTCGGGCAGCTAGGCGTTAACTTCAAGCCCACCGAAATGAGCTTCTCCGTCAGCGATCCGAAGACCCGAACCGAATACAACGGCAATAACCTCAACAGCCTGTTCGCCCAGCGCAGCAACCTGTTGTCCCTGAGTTTCTGGGGCATGTTGCGCGACATTCTACGTTTCAATCGCGAGGCGCTGGCCGACCTGGAAAGCCAGCGCATCGCTCACGACACAACTCTGGGTGATTACCTGCACAGTCGCGGTTACGGCGAACGCTTCATTGAGCACTACATCGTGCCCATGGGTGCAGCGATCTGGTCCATGTCACTGGCAGACATGCTCGCGTTCCCTTTGCAGTTCTTTGTGCGCTTCTTCAAGAATCATGGTTTGTTATCAGTCAGCAATCGGCCGCAGTGGTGCGTCATCGAAGGCGGTTCCAGCCGTTACATCGAGCCGCTGACAGCGTCATTTGCCGAGCGGATTCGCCTGTCATGCCCGGTTAATCGGGTTGAGCGGGATGCAGAAGGCGTAACCATCCACAGCGCAGCGGGCAGCGAACGCTTTGATAAAGTCGTGTTCGCCTGCCACAGCGATCAGGCTCTGAAAATGCTCGCGCAACCGAGCGCAGCCGAGCAGGAAATTCTGGGTGCCCTGCCCTACGCCGAAAATGACGTGGTGCTGCATACCGACATCCGGCTGTTGCCCAAGCGACCGCTGGCCTGGGCCAGCTGGAACTATCGACTCGGCGGCGGCAAGCAACAACTGGCCGCTGTGACCTACGACATGAACATCCTGCAAGGCATCGACAGCGACACGACCTTTTGTGTCAGCCTCAACCAGACCGATGCCATCGACCCGAACAAAATCCTTGCCCGCTACACCTACGCCCATCCGCAGTACAGCCTGGCGGGCGTAGATGCTCAGGCGCGCTGGCCCGAACTGGCCGGCATCAACCACACCTGGTTCTGCGGTGCTTACTGGGCCAACGGTTTTCATGAAGACGGCGTGGTCAGCGGCCTGCGGGTTGCCTCGGCATTGGGCGAATCATTGTGAACAGCGCCCTGTACAGCGGCTGGATCGCCCACCGACGCTTTGCGCCGCGGGCCCATGACTTTCGTTATCGGATCGGCCTGCTGTATCTGGACCTGGATGAACAGCGCGAGGTATTGAATACATCTCCCCTCGCGGGAAAAAGTCGCTGGTCACCGTTTTCATTCCGGGAAACGGATTACCTGCGTGAACTGACGCGCAATGGCATACCACTGACTGAGGCGGTTCGCGAGCGCGTCGGTCAAGCCATCGGCCATGTTCCGCAGGGCAAGATCTGTCTGCTGACTCAAGCACGCAGTTGGGGTCTGGCCTTCAATCCGGTGAGCTTTTTTTATTGCTTTGAAGAGGATGGCGCTCTGGCGGCGATTCTCTGTGAAGTCAGCAATACACCGTGGCGCGAGCGTTACCACTACGTATTACCTGCCGACGGTGAGGGGCACCAGCACTTTGCCGTAGCCAAGGCCTTCCACGTTTCGCCGTTCCTGCCCCGCGATCTTGAATACCGGATGAGTTTCAGCCCACCCGGCGAGCGCCTGGGCGTACACATGGCTGACTGGCAAGGCGAGCTGAAAATGTTCGACGCCACGCTCAACCTGCAACGCCAGGACCTGACGCGAAGCAATCTGCACCGGCACTTGCTGGCGTTCCCGTGGATGACCGCCAAGACCTGCCTGGCGATTTACTGGCAAGCATTGCGGCTATTCCTGAAACGCATTCCACTTTTTTCTCATCAGGCCGCTGACGGCGACTACCGTACCGCCTCCACGCAATTGAAGGGTCAACGCCATGAAAAGCAGTAGCAGTTTTTCGGCCAATCTGGGCACCAACAGCCTGACTGCCAATATCCTGCGGCGCGGCGTGCTACGCCAGCTTGCCCGGTTGCGCAACGGCCAACTGGTCGTCAATGAAGGCGATGAGCGCCACGTGTTCGGCGTGGCTGGGGCCGTTATCCAGGGCGAGATTCAGATTCTCGACTCAGCCACCTGGGGCATGGTCGCCAGTAATGGCTCCATTGGCGCAGGCGAAGCCTATATCCATGGCTACTGGACGTCGCCGGACCTGACCGCTGTCATCAGGGTTTTCGTCAGCAACCTGGACGTACTGGACTCGATGGAAGGCGGCATGGCCCGGCTAGGTCGTCCGTTCATTCAAGCGCTGCACTGGCTGAACCGTAATACCCGGGAAGGCTCGCAAAAAAATATCGCCGCCCATTACGATCTGGGCAACGAGCTGTTCAAGCAGTTTCTTGATCCCACCATGATGTATTCGGCGGCGCAGTTCCTGACGCCTGAAGACACGCTGGAACAGGCGCAACTGAACAAGCTGGAGCGCATCTGCCAGAAGCTGGCGTTGAAACCCGACGATCACTTGCTGGAAATCGGTACCGGCTGGGGCAGCATGGCGATTTACGCGGCGCAGCATTATGGCTGCAAAGTCACGACCACAACGCTGTCCAAAGAACAGTTCGCCTACACCGAGGAGCGAATTGCGACGCTGGGTCTGCAGGACCGGATCACTCTGCTGCTCAAGGACTACCGGGACCTTACCGGGCAGTTCGACAAGCTGGTGTCGATCGAGATGATTGAAGCAGTCGGTCACCGGTTTCTGCCGACGTACTTCAAGCAATGCGCCCACCTGCTCAAGGACAACGGCCTGATGTTGCTGCAAGCGATCACCATCCGCGAGCAGCGTTACGAGCAGGCCAAAAGCAGTGTCGATTTCATTCAACGCTATATTTTCCCCGGTGGTGCGCTGCCGTCGGTGCAAAAAATGCTGGAAATTGTCGGTCGCGATACCGACATGAACTTGCTGCACATGGAAGATTTCGGCCTGCATTACGCCCGCACGCTGCGCATCTGGCACGACAACTTCCGCCACGCCCATGGCTACCTTGCCGAGCTGGGCTACGACGATTACTTCCTGCGCCTGTGGGAGTTTTACCTGTGTTACTGCGAGGGTGGTTTCCTGGAACGTACCATCGGCACGGCGCAATTGCTGTTGGCCAAGCCCTGCGCATCGCCACAGCCGCTGCTGGGTCGTTTCAATGCTTAAGCAGATCGCCAATACCGTGCTGTTCCAGGCCGGCTGGTTTGCCTGTGTGCTGGGTGGTAACAGCTATTGGCTGTTGATCCCGATTGGCGTTCTGCTCATTCATCTGCTGTGGATAAGTTCGTGGGCGGCCGAGGGTAGATTACTGCTGTGGATAACAGCCTTGGGCACTGTGCTGGACAGCGCATTGATGATGCTCGGCGTGTTCGACTTTGGCACTCAGGGTGTGCTGATCCCGCTGTGGCTGATTCTGCTTTGGGCAGTGTTGGGCACCACGCTCAGGCATTGTCTGGCCTGGACCGCAAAACCGTGGTGGCGCGCCAGTGTGCTGGGAGCAATTGGCGGGCCGATGTCGTATTACGCAGGCTCGCAACTGGCTGACGTGCATTTGCCGCTGGGTCTGTGGCCGAGTATGGCGCTGCTGGCGGTGCTATGGGCGGTGATGTTTGCGCTGCTGCAATGGCTCTCCATTCGATTGCTCGCCGTTCAATCAGTCAACATGCCCGCCTCGCGCTGACATACACTGCGCGCCTATGACTTCCACCCTGATCCCGACCCGCCCGATTGCCACCGAAACCGCCATCACCTGCTCAACCTGCGCGGCCTGCTGCTGCCAGCTTGAAGTGATGCTGATTACGGATACCGGCGTACCTGAACGCTTTATCGATACCGACGACTGGGGCGGCGAAGTCATGCTGCGTCTCGACGACGGCTGGTGCGCCGCGCTGGATCGCAACACGATGATGTGCACCATCTATGAGAAACGTCCGCTGATCTGCCGAGAGTTCGAGACCGGGTCAGAGGAATGCATGAATGAAAGGCTGGGGATTGAAGGGGCTTATTTGTAGGTTGTAGCCAGAGCCGGATTTTGCGTCGATCTTATCGCGGGCAAGCACCGCTCCCACAGGAGAAACTCGATCTCCTGTGGGAGCGGTGCTTGCCCGCGATAGGGTCACCACAAATATTCTTTAGAGCGGCATCGTGTAATGCAGCGCGTAGCTCTCGATACCGTCGTTTGGCTCTTTGATGCCAGCGTTCGAGTAGTGGGTCGCACGGATGCCAATTTCATGACCGCCGTTGAACCGCACGCCGAAACCGATACGGTCTTCAAAGTTGAAAGCCGAACCCAGCTTGTTGTCTTCGATTTGCGTATTGGAGAATACAGCGACACCGATACCGGCTTCGATGTACGGCTTCACGTTCTGGCCAGCGAATTCGTAAACGAATACCGGGGAGAACGAAAGGCTGTTGTTGCTGGAACGCTTGTCGCCATCCCAGTAAGTGTAAGCGCCATCCCAGTAGCCGGTCAGGCGACCTACGTCGCTCTGCAGCCAGCTTTTATCCCAATCAAACTTCATGCCCAGGCGGTAAGTCTGGGTCGTCTGGCCCGTCTGACCGACCGAAAACTCAACGCCAGCGGCTTGAGTAAGTGAAGTTTGCCCCATCAACGCAGCCGCAAGCGCAGCCAAGCACAACAGACGCTTCATCAGAAACTTCCTATTTCGTATGCAATTATTAGGTATTTGCAGATAACCGGCTTGCTATAGAAATCCGACGTGGAACGTTAGTTCCAATGCCAAGCAAAGCTTTTCACGATTTTTTTACAAATCGAAGAATCGCACATTGTCAGATTTTTTCCATAGTGTAGGTAGGATGTTTCCGAAATTATACGAATCAGCGCTGGTCCAGAACTGCGTTTCCTGGGCATGGCCGTCGTGCAGAAGGCCGTGCTGAGCCAATAATCGCTGGAGCTGGCGAGCCACGGCATGACCGGTGTCGATCAGAATGACCGATTCCGGGATCATTTCGCGCAGCAGAGGTTTGAGGAAGGGATAGTGGGTACAGCCGAGGATAATCGTGTCACAGCCCTCGGCCAGAAGCGGTTCGACATACCCCCGCAGCAGGGCCCGAATGGTCGGGCTGAACAGGTCGCCTGACTCGATCAGCTCCACAAGGCCGGGGCACGGCTGCGTCACCACGCGGACATCGCCCGCGAAACGATCGAGCAAAGCGGCGAACTTCGCGCTTTGCAAAGTACCGGTCGTAGCGAGCACGCCCACCACACCACTGCGGGTCGCAGCCGCTGCCGGTTTGACCGCAGGTTCCATACCGATAATTGGCCAGTCAGGGTAATGCTCACGCAACTGAGCGGCGGCAGCGGCAGTCGCGGTGTTGCAGGCCAGTACCAGCGCCTTGGCCCCTTGCTCGCGAAAGAATCGCGCGATGATCATGCAGCGCTCGCGGATGAACTCGGGAGTTTTCTCTCCGTAAGGGATATGTCCGCAGTCTGCGACGTACAACAGCGACTCATTGGGTAACAGGTTGTGAATCTCGCCCAGCACCGACAAGCCACCCACGCCGGAATCGAACACGCCCACCGGCGCATCGCTGGCTTTATTCATGCTGCCCTGCACCGCAGACGCTACAGCCCGGATCGCGCTTGACCTTCAATTCACGAAAGCGAGTGCTCAGTGCGTCAATCAGCAACAAGCGTCCCACCAGCGGCTCACCAAAACCCACCAGAACCTTGAGCGCTTCAAGGGCCTGCAGACTGCCGACCAACCCCACAACAGGCCCGATGACACCGGCTTCGCTACAGGTCAGTTCGGCTTCGCTGCCGTGACCGTATAAACAGTGGTAGCAAGGGCTTTCAGGCCGACGCGGATCGAATACCGATAATTGCCCTTCGAGGCGAATCGCCGCACCACTGACCAAAGGTTTGCTGCCAGCCACACAGGCGGCGTTGACCGCACCACGAGTCGCGAAATTGTCTGAGCAATCGAGCACCAGATCGACGCCCTCAACAGCCGACGCCAGGGAATCGGTATCCAGCGCGGCGCGATGAGGAACAAGACTGATCTCGGGATTGATCGCGGTCAGACGGGCCATGGCCGAATCCACCTTGCTCTGCCCGACTGTCTGGCTGTCGTGAATGATCTGGCGTTGCAGGTTGGTCACGTCAACGGTGTCGAAGTCAGCAAGATGCAACTCGCCCACACCTGCGGCGGCCAGATACAAGGCGACGGGAGAACCGAGGCCGCCCAGGCCGACGATCAGCACCCGACTTTTTTTGAGTTTTAACTGGCCTTCGATATCGACGTGCTGCAACAGAATCTGTCGGCTATAGCGCAACAGTTCCTGATCACTCAGCACGGCAGGCGCCCAAAGGTAATGCGCTCATGGTCGCCCAGGTCGCGGCGAGTCTGAATCTTCTCGAAACCGTGGCGGCTCAACAGATCGCGGACCGCTGCACCCTGGTCATAGCCGTGCTCCAGCAACAACCAGCCATCGTCGTTCAAATAGTTCGGTGCTTGCTCGATGATCATGCGCAGATCATCCAGACCATCCGACCCGGCCACCAGTGCGCTGCTGGGCTCGAAACGCACATCGCCCGCCGCCAGATGCGGATCTTCGGCAGCGATGTAAGGCGGATTGCTGATGATCAGATCAAAGCGCTGACCTTCAAGGGCGCTGAACCAATGGCTGCTCAGCACCTTGGCGTTATCCAGATGCAAACGTTGACGATTGCGTTCGGCCAATGCGACGGCTTCAAGCACCCGATCCACCGCCGTCACCTGCCACACCGGACGCTCGCTGGCTAACGCCAACGCAATAGCGCCCGTGCCGGTGCCCAGATCGAGCACGCGAGTTGGCGCAAATGCAGGCACCAGCTCCAGCGCAGCTTCAACCAGCATTTCGGTTTCAGGACGTGGAATCAATGTATGAGGCGCGACGTCAAGATCGAGCTTCCAGAACCCCTGCTGCCCCAGAATATAGGCTACGGGTTCACCGGTACGTCGGCGCTGCAAATGGGAGGCAAAGGTCAGTGCGGCTTCGCTGCTGACGATTCGCTCTGGCCAGGTATGCAGGAAACTGCGCGGTTTACCCAGCGCAGCCGCCAGAAGCAGTTCAGCATCAAGACGGGCAGTTGGTGAATCAGGAAGCTCGGCGCTTCTTAACAGGCTGGCGATGATGGTCATTTACTCACCCAGTGCCGCTAGTTGGTCTGCCTGATATTCGGCAAGTAGCGGCTCTATCACTGCATCGACACCACCGGCTAAAACTTCATCCAGCGAATACAAGGTCAAATTCACGCGGTGATCCGTTACTCGCCCCTGAGGGAAGTTATAAGTCCGGATACGCTCGGATCGATCACCCGAGCCCACCAGCAGTTTACGCTCACTGGCAATTGCATTGGCAGCGGCGCTGGTTTGCTGGTCGTTCAGTTTGGCAGATAGCCAGGACATCGCACGGGCACGGTTCTTGTGCTGCGAGCGCTCTTCCTGACACTCGACGACAATACCCGACGGAAGGTGGGTAATGCGAATCGCCGAGTCAGTCTTGTTAACGTGCTGACCACCCGCGCCCGATGAACGATAGGTGTCAACACGCAGGTCCGCAGGATTGATTTCGATTGCCTGTTGCTCGTCCGGCTCAGGCAAAACGGCTACTGTGCAGGCGGAAGTATGGATACGGCCCTGGGATTCTGTTTCCGGAACCCGCTGCACGCGGTGCGCGCCGGACTCGAATTTGAGCTTGCCGTAAACGTTCTCGCCTTCAACCCGGGCGATCACTTCTTTATAGCCGCCATGCTCGCCTTCGTTCTCGGACAGAATCTCTATCCGCCAACCACGGCGTTCGGCATAACGCGAATACATGCGGAACAGATCGCCGGAGAAAATCGCCGCCTCATCGCCGCCGGTCCCGGCGCGAATTTCGAGGAACACGTTACGCCCGTCATTAGGGTCCTTGGGCAGCAACATGCGTTGCAGCTGGCTTTCCAGCTCGACCAGCAACTGCTTGGTCTCGCGGACTTCCTCGACCGCCATTTCACGCATGTCCGGATCGCTGTCCTTGAGCAGCGCCTGAGCGCCGTCCAGATCAGCCAACGCCTTGAGCAGCTGTTTATAAGCAGCAACGATCGGCTCTACTTCAGCGTACTCCCTGGAATACGCACGAAACTTTGTCTGATCCGAAATAATCTCGGCATCGCCAAGCAACGCGGTCAGTTCCTCGAAGCGATCGCTGAGGATATCGAGTTTGTTGAGCAGTGAGGCTTTCATTGCGGGGGTTTATCCGTCGAGCCCTCACCGAGGGCAAAAAGTTCCTGGGCCATGGCCAGCGCGTCGAGGCGGCCTTCGGCAGAGAGTTTTTTCAACTGCACACTCGGCGCGTGCAATAACTTGTTGGTCAACCCGCGCGCCAGCTGCACCAGCACGTCTTCGGCGTTGCCGCCGTTAGCCAGCATACGCTGGGCCTTGAGTAATTCTTCGTCGCGCAACCGCTCGCTTTGCTGGCGATAAGCCCTGAGTACATCCACCGCGGCCAGTTCACGCAGGCGGAACATGAAGTCATTGGCACCCACCGAGACCAGCTCTTCGGCTGCCATGGCTGCGCCCTGGCGACTCTTGAGGTTCTCGGCGACGACTTCATGCAGGTCGTCAACGGTGTAGAGATACACGTCGTCCAGCTCGCCGACTTCGGGCTCGATGTCCCGTGGCACGGCGATATCGACCATGAAGATCGGCTTATGTTTGCGCAGCTTCAGGGCACTTTCAACTGCACCCTTGCCAAGAATCGGCAATTGGCTGGCTGTCGAGCTGATTACAATGTCGCTGTTGACCAGTTCGGCCGGGATGTCCGAGAGCAGTACCGCATGAGCGCCGAACTCGGCAGCCAGAATACTCGCCCGCTCAAGGGTCCGGTTGGCAACCACGATGCGCTTGACGCCAAGGTCATGCAAATGACGCGCAACCAACGTGATGGTTTCACCGGCACCGATCAGCAAAGCCTGGCTGCGTTGCAAATCACTGAAAATCTGTTTCGCCAGGCTGACAGCGGCGAAGGCCACGGAAACCGGGTTTTCGCCGATAGCCGTATCAGTGCGTACCTGCTTGGCAGCGCTGAATGTGGCCTGAAACAGTCGGCCCAGCAACGGACCAATGGTTCCGGCTTCCCGGGCCACGGCGTAGGCAGACTTCATCTGACCAAGAATCTGCGGTTCACCCAGTACAAGCGAGTCGAGCCCGGAGGCGACCCGCATCATGTGACGAACAGCCGCATCGTCAGCATGCACATAAGCGCTCGCGCGCAGCTCATCCAGGCTCAAATGGTGATATTCGGCCAGCCAGGCGAGCACCGTCTCAGAACCGATCTGGTCCTGTTCGATATATAACTCGCTACGGTTGCACGTAGAAAGGATCGCAGCTTCGCGGCTATTGGTAAGGCGGCAAAGCTGCTGCAAGGCCTCAACCAGCTGCTCTGGCGTAAATGCCACGCGCTCGCGGACGTCTACTGAGGCAGTCTTATGGTTGATACCAAGTGCAAGGAAGGCCATTCAAGGTCGCTGATGGTGACGTGAAGCCGGCAATTGTCCTACTTCAATAGACTCAGAACAACCACCGTTGACTATTGTCCTAATAGACTCGCGCTGCAAATGCCCCGAAATGGCGCTTACGGCATAAACAAATATGCGTTCCGGCAGTTTTCCAACCGGCTGTGGGTTTGCTCCCAGCCTTGTGTCATGATGCTCAAAACCGCAGGTAAGTCGTCCCTTCTTATATATGAATAGATCCTCCGCGCTGTTTCTCGCCCTCGTCTTTCTCAGCGGTTGCCAATCCATGGCTCCGGTTCAGCCGCAGACTACTCCTGCGCAGAAAGACACTGCTCCCGCACCTGAAGCCAAGCCTCAGGTCTACGGCTCGTTCACCCAGGAAACCCTCGTCAGCCTGCTGAGTGCGGAACTGGCTGGCCAGCGCAATCGTTTCGATATTGCCCTGGACAACTACGTGACCCAGGCGATCAACACCCAGGACCCGGGTGTTTCGGAGCGTGCGTTCCGGATTGCCGAGTACCTGGGTGCCGATCAGGCTGCGCTGGACACTTCGCTGATCTGGGCCAGAAACGACAGGGACAACCTTGAAGCACAGCGCGCGGCCGCGATTCAGCTGGCTCGGGCGGGCCGCTATGACGACTCCATGGTGTACATGGAAAAGGTCCTGCAAGGTCAAGGCGACACGCATTTTGACTTCCTGGCGCTGTCGGCGGCGGAAACCAATCCGGAAACCCGCAACGCGCTGCTCACCAGTTTTGACCGGCTTCTCGTCAAGTACCCGAATAACGGCCAACTGATTTTCGGCAAGGCACTGCTGCTGCAACAGAACGGTGACGCGCAGACCTCACTGAAGCTGCTGGAAGACAATCCGCCTAAAGACGGTGAAGTTGCTCCGATTCTGCTCCGCGCTCGCCTGCTGCAAGGCATGAACCGGGGTAAGGAAGCGCTGCCGATCCTTGAAAAAAGCATCAAGAAATACCCGGACGACAAGCGTTTGCGCCTGACTTACGCCCGCATGCTGGTCGAACAGAACCGCATGGAAGACGCCAAAGCGCAGTTCTCCAGCCTTGTGCAGCAGTATCCCGATGATGACGAACTGCGTTTCTCCCTGGCATTGGTCTGCCTTGAAGCCAAGGCGTGGGATGAAGCCGCGGGTTATCTGGAAGAGCTGATAGCCCGTGGCGCCCATGAGGATTCCGCGCACCTGAACCTGGGTCGCATCCATGAAGAGCGCAACGATCAACCAAGCGCACTTGCCGAATACGCCCAGGTTGGCCCTGGCCCGGACTACCTGTCCGCACAGTTACGCCAGGCCGATATCCTGATGAGCAATGGCAACGCAGCCGAAGCCTCCAAGCGCTTGTCCGAGGCTCGCGAGGCACAACCGGACTACGCGATCCAGCTTTACCTGATCGAAGCCGAAACCCTGTCCAACAACAATCAGGTTGATCGCGCCTGGCAGTTGCTGAATCAGGCACTCAAACAGTACCCGGATGACCTGAACCTGCTGTACACCCGCTCGATGATGGCGGAAAAACGCGGTGATCTGGTCCAGATGGAAAAGGACCTGCGCTCGATTCTCAAGCGCGAGCCGGAAAACGCCATGGCGCTGAATGCGCTGGGCTACACCCTTTCCGACCGCACCACGCGCTACGCAGAAGCCAAGGAACTGATCGAAAGAGCCCACAAACTCAATCCGGAAGATCCTGCAGTGCTCGACAGCCTGGGATGGGTAAACTACCGCCTGGGCAACCTGGACGAAGCCGAACGCTTGTTGCGTCTGGCACTTGAGCGCTTCCCCGATCATGAAGTGGCCGCCCACCTGGGTGAGGTGCTGTGGGCCAAAGGCGAGCAGCGCGAAGCCCGTAAAGTCTGGGGCAAAGCCCTCGAAGAACAACCTGACAGCCCTATTCTGCGCAGCACTCTGTTGCGCCTGACCGGATCCGAGACTCTTTAATTTTATGTTTTTGCGCCACGTAGTCGTATTCAGCCTCATCGCCCTGCTCGCCGGTTGCGCCGGACTCACTTCCCGGGAAGCCGTAGAAGGCAAAGGTGACCCGGCGCAATGGCGTCAGCACAAAGAACAACTGACCAACCTCGACGGCTGGCAGATCAACGGCAAGGTCGGCATTCGCGCCCCCAAGGACTCCGGAAGTGGCACGCTGTTCTGGCTGCAGCGCCAGGACTACTACGACATTCGCTTGTCGGGTCCATTGGGACGCGGTGCCGCACGCCTGACCGGTCGTCCCGGCGGCGTCGCGCTGGAAGTCGCCAACCAGGGTCGATACGAAGCTCCGACGCCGGAAACACTGCTTGAAGAGCAACTCGGCTGGAAGTTGCCAGTGTCGCATCTGGTCTGGTGGGTCCGTGGCCTGCCCGCTCCGCACAGCAAGAGTCGCCTGACACTTGATGGTGACAGCCGTCTTGCCAGCCTTGAGCAGGATGGCTGGCAGGTTGAATACCTGAGTTATGTCGAACAGAACGGTTATTGGCTGCCCGAGCGCGTCAAGCTGCATGGCCAGGACCTTGATGTCACGCTGGTGATCAAGGACTGGCAGCCACGCAAACTGGGTCAATAAGCATGAGCGAAGCACGTCTGACCCTGCCCGCTCCTGCCAAACTGAATCTGATGCTGCACATTCTTGGCCGTCGCCCCGATGGCTATCACGAATTGCAAACCCTGTTTCAGTTCGTCGATTACGGCGATGACCTCAGCTTCGCCGTTCGCCAGGACGGTGAAATCCGCCTGCAGACCGACGTTCCCGGCGTTCCTCATGACAGTAACCTGATCGTCAAGGCGGCTCGCGCGCTGCAAGAACAATCCGGTTGCAGCCTTGGGATGGACATCTGGCTGGAAAAGCGCCTGCCCATGGGCGGCGGAATCGGCGGCGGCAGTTCTGATGCAGCCACGACATTGCTGGGCTTGAACCATCTGTGGAATCTTGGCTGGGACGAAGATCGTCTGGCAGCCCTGGGCCTGACTCTCGGCGCAGACGTCCCGGTTTTCATACGCGGACATGCCGCATTTGCTGAGGGTGTAGGTGAAAAACTCACCCCTGTAGACCCGGAAGAACCGTGGTATCTGGTACTCGTGCCGCAAGTATCTGTAAGTACAGCAGAAATTTTTTCAGATCCACTGTTGACACGTAACACTCCTCCCATTAAAGTGCGCCCCGTTCCCAAGGGAAACAGTCGAAATGACTGCTTACCGGTTGTAGCAAGGCGTTATCCAGAAGTACGTAACGCTTTGAATTTGTTAGGTAAATTTACCGAAGCAAAATTAACCGGAACTGGAAGTTGTGTGTTTGGGGCCTTCCCAAACAAAGCTGAAGCTGATAAAGTCTCGGCCCTTCTTACAGAGACCTTTACGGGGTTTGTAGCAAAAGGAAGCAACGTTTCGATGTTGCATCGCAAGCTGCAAAGTCTGCTCTAAAAAGGAACCGGGTACTGGGTACTCGTTGCAACAAATACAGGGGCGTCGCCAAGCGGTAAGGCAGCAGGTTTTGATCCTGCCATGCGTTGGTTCGAATCCAGCCGCCCCTGCCATTTTCCTATACTCATCCAGGTTACCCTCAGCCTTCAGGTACTGCGCGTGTCCAAGATGATGGTCTTTACGGGGAACGCTAACCCCGATCTGGCTCGACGTGTCGTACGTCAGCTGCATATCCCACTAGGTGATGTTTCTGTCGGCAAGTTCTCCGACGGCGAAATTTCTACTGAGATCAATGAAAACGTCCGCGGTAAAGACGTATTTATCATTCAGCCGACTTGCGCACCGACCAACGATAACCTGATGGAACTGGTAGTGATGGCTGACGCCTTCCGCCGCTCCTCAGCGTCCCGAATCACTGCTGTGATTCCTTACTTTGGTTATGCCCGTCAGGATCGCCGTCCGCGTTCCGCACGTGTGGCTATCAGCGCGAAAGTTGTTGCTGACATGCTTACCGTGGTCGGGATCGATCGTGTTCTCACGGTTGATCTGCATGCTGACCAAATTCAGGGTTTCTTCGATATTCCGGTAGATAACATCTACGGCTCCCCGGTTCTGGTGGATGACATTGAAGATCAACGCTTCGAAAACCTGATGATCGTTTCCCCGGATATCGGCGGCGTCGTGCGTGCACGTGCTGTTGCCAAATCCCTGGGTGTCGATCTCGGTATCATCGACAAGCGCCGTGAGAAAGCCAATCACTCTGAAGTGATGCATATCATCGGTGATGTCGAAGGGCGTACCTGTATTCTGGTCGATGACATGGTCGATACCGCCGGCACCCTGTGCCATGCGGCCAAGGCCTTGAAAGAGCATGGCGCTGCCAAGGTCTTTGCCTACTGCACACACCCTGTGCTGTCGGGTCGGGCGATCGAAAACATTGAAAATTCCGTGCTGGATGAACTGGTGGTGACCAACACCATCCCGTTGTCCGCTGCAGCACAAGCCTGTAGCCGTATCCGTCAACTGGATATCGCTCCGGTAGTCGCTGAGGCGGTTCGCCGCATCAGCAACGAAGAATCGATCAGCGCGATGTTCCGCTAAGGGTTTTCCCTGAGCTGACACCCTGTTGACGAAAAGCGCCCCGCCCTGACATTCGGTCAGGGCGGGGCTTTTTTGCCCATATCGTCCTGACGTCGGTCGCAAACGTCAGTTCGAATGTGGCTAATTTGGAGATACAAAATGAACGATTTTACTTTGAATGCTGAACTGCGTTCCGACCTGGGGAAAGGTGCGAGCCGCCGCCTGCGTCGTCTCGCAAGCCTGGTTCCAGCTGTAGTTTACGGTGGCGACAAAGCCCCTGAATCCATTAGCCTGCTGGCCAAAGAAGTTGCCAAACTGCTGGAAAACGAAGCTTCCTACAGCCACATCATCGAGCTGACCGTTGCTGGCAAAAAGCAAAACGTGATCATCAAAGCTCTGCAACGTCACCCGGCCAAAGGCCACGTGATGCATGCTGACTTCATTCGCGTTGTAGCTGGCCAGAAACTGACTGCTATCGTGCCTGTACACTTCATCGGTGAAGAAGCTCCAGTCAAGAAAGGCGGCGAAGTTTCGCACGTTACTTCCGAGCTGGAAGTAAGCTGCCTGCCGAAAGATCTGCCTGAGTTCATCGAAGTAGACGTGTCTGCTCTGGAAATCGGTTCGATCGTTCACCTGTCCGACGTCAAAGCACCTAAAGGTGTTGAGTTCGTTGCTCTGGCGCACGGTAACGACCTGGCTATCGCCAACGTCCACGCTCCACGCATTGCACCGACCGAAGACGAAGCAGAAGAAGGTACTGCCGAGTAATTCATTACTTGGTCATACCGGAGTTGCTCGGGAAACCGCTGTAAAAGTCAGGCAAAACGGGCAGGATCGCGGAGTTTACATCATGGTAAATGAGCAGTTTTCTTCCAGTTTTGCCGCTGCCTGCAGCGGCTTCAACCACAACTCCATAAAAGGGCCCCTGTCGTGACTGCCATACAACTGATCGTTGGCCTGGGAAATCCAGGCGCTGAATACGAACAGACCCGGCACAACGCAGGGGCTCTTTTTGTTGAGCGTATCGCTGACGCGCAACGAGTCAATCTCGTCGCCGAGCGCAAATTCTTTGGCCTGACCGCACGCTTCACTCATCAGGGTCAGGATGTTCGTCTGCTGATTCCCACCACCTACATGAACCGCAGCGGCCAGTCCGTAGCGGCGCTCGCTGGTTTCTACCGGATTCCGGTCGATGCCATCCTGGTGGCGCATGACGAACTCGATCTGCCACCGGGCGTTGCCAAGTTCAAACAGGGCGGCGGCCATGGCGGTCACAACGGGTTGCGGGACATCATCGCGCAGCTCGGTAATCAGAATACTTTTCACCGCTTGCGGCTTGGCATTGGCCACCCGGGCGACGCCAACAAGGTCTCTGGTTTTGTTCTGGGTCGAGCGCCACGCGCCGAACAGGAGAAACTGGACGCCAGCATCGACTTTGCCCTCGGCGTGCTGCCGGATATCTTCGCCGGTGAATGGAACCGGGCGATGAAAAACCTGCACAGCCAGAAGGCCTGACATCACTCGAGGGGAAACACCATGGGCTTCAATTGCGGCATCGTCGGCCTGCCCAACGTCGGCAAATCCACTCTGTTCAACGCCTTGACCAAGTCCGGTATTGCAGCGGAGAACTTCCCCTTCTGCACCATCGAACCGAACAGCGGCATCGTGGCCATGCCGGACCCGCGCCTTGCGGCATTGGCGGCCATCGTCAATCCCAAGCGCATCCTGCCGACCACCATGGAGTTCGTCGACATCGCGGGCCTGGTAGCCGGTGCGTCCAAAGGTGAAGGCCTGGGCAACAAGTTCCTCGCCAACATCCGCGAGACCGATGCCATCGCTCACGTGGTCCGCTGCTTCGAAGACGACAACGTGATTCACGTTTCCAACAGCGTCGACCCGAAACGCGACATCGAAATCATCGACCTGGAATTGATCTTTGCCGACCTCGACAGCTGTGAAAAACAGCTGCAGAAAGTCACGCGCAACGCCAAGGGCGGCGACAAGGATGCCGTGGTTCAGAAAGGCCTGCTGGAGCAATTGATCACCCACTTCACCGAAGGCAAGCCTGCTCGCAGCCTGATGAAGAACATGAACGCTGACGAAAAAGCAGTGATTCGTGGCTTCCACCTGCTGACCACCAAGCCGGTCATGTACATCGCCAACGTTGCTGAAGACGGTTTCGAGAATAATCCGCTGCTGGACGTGGTTCGCGCCATCGCCGAAGAAGAAGGCGCGATGCTGGTGCCGGTCTGCAACAAGATCGAAGCGGAAATCGCTGAACTCGATGACGGCGAAGAAAAGGACATGTTCCTCGAAGCCCTGGGCTTTGAAGAGCCAGGCCTGAATCGCGTGATCCGCGCTGGCTACGAAATGCTGCACCTGCAGACTTACTTCACCGCCGGTGTAGAAGAAGTCCGCGCCTGGACCGTACGCGTCGGTGCCACCGCACCACAGGCCGCTGGCGTGATCCACACAGACTTCGAAAAAGGCTTCATCCGCGCCGAGTGCATCGCCTACAACGACTTCATCCAGTACAAGGGTGAAGCCGGTGCCAAGGAAGCCGGAAAATGGCGTCTGGAAGGCAAGGACTACATCGTCAAAGACGGCGACGTTCTGCACTTCCGCTTCAACGTCTGATGGTCCGCGTGGCGCGCCACGCATTCAGCCAGAACAAAAATCCCCGGTCATTCATTGATCCGGGGATTTTTTGTTTCAGCAGGAGCAAGCCAGTCGAAATAGTCCGCCTGCACGCTGGGCTTCTGCAGTCACCGATATCCGAGAGAAACCTATGTTTGCCTGCAAGCGCTGACACCGGTGGGGTACATACGCTGCATTTGTAGCGCCTGAAATACTGTCTTCCCGAATTAATTCGGTCCTACCGGTCAATCATGAACATGAGATCAAGGCCAACCGGTGTAAGGTGCTAGGTCTGGGCGGTATTCCAGCCTTATCGCGGGCAAGCCCAGCTCCCACAAGGCTACTGAAACTGCCCCGCCTTGATGCAATACGTCATCAAAGCATGGTCGCTGGTGACTTCGAGTTTGCGCATCGCCGAGATTTTCTGGGCGCTGACTGTTTTGGTGCTGCGGTTCACCTGCCGGGCAATGTCGCTGACGCTGTTGCCAATCACGAACAGTCGTAGCACTTCCACCTCTCTGGGTGACAGGCTGGCAAAACGTTCATCCACTTGCTGGGTGTTGACCTGCACTGAAATCGCCTCCTGCACCGGCCCTCGATAGCTGCGGTTCAACGCCAAAGCATCCAGTGCGTTCTCGATTTCTTCGTGCAGATGATTTTTCTGGATAACACCGACCACCCCCAACTCATGCAGTCGGGAAAGGATCAGGTTATTGGAAATCATCGTCAGCACCAGCACCTGGGTTTTGACAAATCTCCGTATCAGGTACTCGACGAGTTTAAGCCCGTCGCCGTATGTCGAGTCCCCCGGCATGTTGAAGTCGGTGATGACCACCTCCGGCTCGTGAGTCGTCAGCTCGGCAATCAACTGGCTGGAACTGGTTGCCTCGGCAGCCACCTCGAAACGCCCGTCCCGCTGGATGATTTCGCGTAGCCCAAACAGTACGATCGGGTGGTCATCCGCGATCACGACCTTTATTTTCTTCATTAGCTACCTGCCATTGGATGGCGATTCGTCTGTTCCAGGATCGGTGGGCAATGCACGTAGCATGACCTCCAGACGTTCTAGCAAAGTTCGCACCGCATCGGCGGATTCAGCATCCAGCGGTTTATCCAGCAACAGTATTTCCAGTCGATTACACGCCGCCGACAACTGCGAGGCACGCACCGACGCCAATGAGCCGTTCATCCGGTGCAAATGCCGCACCACACCTGCGCTGTCGGACTGGTCGAGGGCCTGCTCAGCCATGTTGATGTCGTCTTGCATGGTTTCGATAAACAGTCGGTGCATGGCCGGCGAAAAGCTGATCCAGCCATCCATGTCACCCGCCTGCACAACCGCTGGGGAAGGCAGTTGGGGGCTACTACCAGTTGCACAATGCGTGATCAAAGCCTGACGCAAGGTTTTCAGGCTCAACGGCTTGACGATCCAGGCGTTCATGCCCGCCGCCAGACATTGCTCGCCTTCCTCGCGCATAGCGTTGGCCGTGACCCCGATTATCGGCGTCTGCGCATCACGCGCACGTAATGCACGGGTCAGCTCGTAGCCATTGAGAAGCGGCATGTTGACGTCGGTGATGATCAGGTCGAACAGCTCCGGCCTCCAACGCTGCAAAGCTTCTTCACCGTTTTCGGCAATCACTACCCGAGCGCCCAGCGCTTCGAGCTGTTCTTGCAGGATCGCCCGATTGATCGGATTGTCTTCCGCCACCAGCACGCGCAACCCTTCAGGGATCGTCGTGTCGGTGCGCCTCGATGCCAACTGACGCGCCGGACCGGGACACGCAAGGGTCAGGGCACGGGCGATGGCACGAATATCAAAAGAACTCACTTCCCAGCCTTGTTCCGTTGGCTGCGGCTGGCTTTGTCCCCGTTCGCTGACGGTAACGCGCTGGCCGTGCCAGATCGCCACTTCTGTGTTGCTCTGCCCCATGTCGAGCAACAGGGACTGACTATTACCGTTGAAATCGTCGGGCAACACCATGGCTCTGGCACCCCAGCGACTGAGCCAGTCGATCAGGTTTTGCTCCAGTTCTTTCATAGGCGCGCGAACGTACACCGCCACATCATCCAGCTCGATATCGGCACAATCGGCCAACGGCCCTGGCACCACAGGGAGCCGGATATGCAACGAGAAACTGCTGCCAAGACCTGGTTCGCTGACCACGCGAAGCTTGGCACCCATCAGTTCGGCGAGACGCGCACAAATCGACAGCCCCAAACCTGCGCCCCCTGCCCGCTCGCTGCCGTTGACCTGTGTGAACGGTTTGAACAACGTAGCCAGTTGCTTCTCGCTGATACCCGGCCCGGTGTCCGAGACCTGCCATTGCAGTGAGGCATGGGTCTGGTCCAGATCGGTGACTTTAAGGCGCAGCACCACCCGACCCGAGTCAGTGAATTTAACCGCGTTGCCGAGCAGATTATTGATGATCTGACGAATGCGCCCGCTGTCACCGCGCATCTGGGCAGGCAGGTTCGCATCGGCACAGGCGAACACCTGCAGGCCCTTGTTGCCTGCGGTGGCGGCGTAACTGCGCACGGCATCTTCGAAGACATCCAGTGGGCTGAACGTCGAGGTTTCCAGGGCCATTTGCCCGGATTCGATCTTCGATACGTCCAGCACATCACTGATCAATTGAAACAGGATTGACGACGAGCGCTGAATGGTCTGCAGATAATCGTGCTGACGGGGGTTCAGTTCAGTAAGCCCGAGCAGCTCAAGGTTGCCCAGTACGCCATACAACGGCGTACGAATTTCATGGCTCATGGTTGCCAGAAACAAGGTTTTCGCGGCGCTGGCATGATCGGCAGAAAGCCTGGCCTGCTCCATCAGTTGCGCGTCATCCACGTGCCGGGTGATATCGTTGAAGCCGCACAACACCACGTCTTCGCCTTGATAACGAGTCGACACGAAGCACACCAGCAAATGCCGACCGGCGACTTCGATCTGCACTTCCTGAGGTTCCTGATCTTGGTAGTCGCGCTTGAGCAGGCTGATCAGCTCGGCAGTACCCTGCCACTCCTGGGCACGCTGGTTCTCCAGCAGGACTTTGCTGTTGTTGCGTTGCACCACACACAGCCCCACCGGAGCGCTGTGCAGCATCACACGGTTGAACGCTTCGCTCTCGGTCAGACGCCGATTGGCGCGCTGCGCAGGGTCGACTATTTGCGTGCGATACCAGCGGTTGACTCGCCAACCCGCCAGGAGCGCAAACAGAAACACGCCCAGGATGCCCAGCAGGGGCCACTGCGCATAACGAAAGAAGCTCCGATAACTGACCGTGTACAAACCCACCCACTGTTGACTGCCCGATGAGCTGACTTTGAAATGCAAGCCATCACTGTCGATGCTCAAGCCGGCGGGGCTGTCGATATGATCCTGGGCCAGCCCCAGCAATACTTCGCCGGTAGGGGAAATCAGCGTCACCTCGTTATCAATCGGCCGTTCAAGCAGGCGATCCAGCTCATTGAACTTGCCCGCATCGAGCAGCGCAGCGAACGTCAGCAGGCCGTTGTCCTGCCGGGCGGGCATGATCTCGGGCGTGATGTCGACGCCGATAAACGCAATGATATTTCGGGTCCCTGACAGCAAATCAAGCGGAGCACGCATCCAGCGCACCTGCGTGTCATTCAATTGGCCGCGCTGCTGGAGCAACGCCTGAAACAGACGACCAGTGACGTCGAAGAAGTTACCCTTGAGCAATACCGCCTGCCTGCGCGATCCATCAATACCGGGTACCGCGATGTTGAACTGGTCCGACGGCGAAAACAGAAATGTCTGCGGCGCTGAATAATAAGAACTCGACCAGAAGGTGCTGTAGTAATCAGTCAGTTGCACGCCGAGCGAGTAGGCGCCCTGCAACTCGGCCTGACTGTAGCGGGTGCGCTCGCTCAAGGTGAATGGCTGAGACATGGCCAGGCCACGATTCTGGAACACCCGCTCGTCGCCCTGCTGCATCAGCTCCACCCGGGACATCGGCCGAACGTCGGTTTTTACATTCTGGTTGGTGCGATCGTAAGCGTCGGCCACGTTGTGCAGAAAGGACTCATATTCATGGATACTTTCTACCAGTCGGGCGAAGTGAAAATTGACCTTATCGCGCTCTTCTTCCAGCACACGGTCAATCGCCCACCAGCACGTACCGATCAACAACAAGGACAACCCGGCCATTATCAGCAGCAACTTGTTAAGCCGCTGAGAGCTTAGCGCCAAGGCACCTAATTTCAGGCTTTCATGTTTCATCAAGTGCTGCCGTTTATAAAGGGAATGTGGCAACGCCACTGCTTACAGCTTGATCGCCATTCCCTGGCATGCTCATGAATAGACAGTAGCAGATTATTTTAGTGCTGGCGGTTTGCCATCTTCGCGCAACAAATCAAGAAAAAGTTCGGGGGCAACCGCTGCACAAATCAGAAAACCCTGCACCTGATCACACCGAATCTTGCGCAAGAAGGCCAGTTCAGCCTGTGTCTCCACGCCTTCGGCAGTGACTGTCAGGCCCAGCTTGCTGCTGAGCTCGACGATGCTCTGTAAGGCGGCGGCCATGCTTTCGTTCTCGACACAACCACTGACCAATGATCGGTCAATTTTCAACTCACTGAACGGGGTGGAGATCAGGTTGAAATAAGAACTGAAGCCTTTGCCGAAATCATCCTGAGCCAGGCCAAAGCCCATCATTCGTAAGCGGCAGGCACCGGCGTAATAGGCACTGAGCGCTTGAGTGGTCGAGGTTTCCAGCAGCTCGAAACAGATTGTGCGTGGTTCGCCCCCCAGCGCCAGCACTCGGGCATAAAGCCGGTCGGACAGGTCATGACTGTCAAGCAAATGGGTCGGCAGGTTGATTGATACCGAAACCTCGTACCCCCGCTTGCGCCAGTGGCCTTGTACCTCGACGGTGCGCTCCAGCATCACCCAGAGCAACTCCTCGTCCAGCGCAAACCGCTCGATTGCAGCCAGGAAATCGCCGGGCATCAGCATTCCGAGTTGTGGGTGCAGCCAGCGAACTAACGCCTCGGCGCCGCAAATCCGTCCATCCTGTAACGACTTTTTGGGCTGAAACCAGGGCTGGATCTGACCGCTGCGCATGGCTTGCAGCAGCCGCTGGCGATCATGCCTTAACGGGCTGCCAATCGGTGCGCTGCTACGTTTGCGTAACGCATCAAGGCCCTCCCGTAAACGCAGGATCGCCGTCGCTTCCACCGGCTTGGAGATCAGCCCGATGACATTCAGGCCCAGGTTCTTGGCCGCCAGCCCGGCGCTGACCAGCATTCGCCGCGAAGCGACACTCATCAACGCCAAAGCAGGACAATCAGGCAGCCCGGCCAGTTTCTCGATCAGTTGTACGCCGTCCATACCGGGCATGAACAAGTCGCTAACGACCAGATCATAGTGGCTGGTACTCAGTCGCTTCAGCGCGGCCGGACCATCCCAGACCGCATCGACGTGAAAGCCCCCCAAATCGCTGAACAGGTGCAGCAAGTACTCATGTTGAAAGGGGTGGTCTTCAACGATCAATACCCGATAGAGCTTCAATTGCTGCTCCTTTGGTAGGGTTCAAGGCAGTTGTAAAGGGCGCGCAATGCAAACGGTTTGATCAGGCACTGATTCATGCCCGCCTCCATGCACCTGTCGCCTTCTTCGCGCATCGCATTTGCGGTGGCACCGATGATCGGCAGACTGCAATCCTGCCGACGTAACTGTGCGGCCAGCTCGTAACCGTTCATGCGCGGCATGTTGATGTCGGTGAGGATCAAATCGAAGGAAGACGTGTGCCACATTTCCAGCGCCGCAACGCCATCGTCAGCAAGCTCGACCGTACAACCCAACTCTTCCAGCTGGTCACGCAGAATCAGTTGATTGATTACGTTGTCTTCAGCCACCAGGACATGAATGCCGAGATTGAAGGCCGCACGGGTATCGTCCAGTGGCGCCTTCAATTCCACAGTCTGGCCCTGCGCCGAGGCCAGAGCCCGATGCAGCGCAGGCAGGCTGTTGAGGCTGACCGGCTCAAATGCCGAGCCAAGGGTGTCGCCATGAATATCGGTGGCCGCGACCACCCGGGCACCAGACCAATCCGGCGCGAGCGAGCCTTGCACGCGGCCCGGATGCACTTCGAGCAACACTGCAGCATCCGGCTGGTCGCTAACGCCGGGCACGCCGATTTGCGCCCTGGCGCCCCAGCGGCACAGCCAGCCGCAGAGGTTCTCGGCCAGTTCGCGAATCGGCGATACCACGTAGACCTGTTCTGGCAGCAATGGATTGGCGAACAGTGCGTGACCGAGAGTCGGCAACTGCTCCAGCGACAAATGCAACGTGAAGCTACTGCCCAGACCGGGCTCACTCACGACCCGCATACTGCCGTTCATCAAATGCATCAAGCGCTTGCAGATCGACAACCCTAAACCGGTGCCTGCTACCACATTGGTGTTGCCATCGGCCTGATAAAACGGCTCGAACAAGTGCTGCTGACTGTCGTGAGCAATGCCCTTGCCAGTATCAGACACCTGCCAGTGCAACGTGACCCGCTCACCGTCCCGGCTGTCGAGCCGGACCCGCAAGATGATCCGGCCGCTGTCAGTGAATTTCAGGGCGTTGTTCAACAGGTTGTTGAGGATCTGCCGGATACGGGTCACGTCACCGTTGAGCCAGTCCGGCAGTTGCGGATCGATACAGGCAAACAGCTGCAAGCCTTTGCTTTGTGCCGCTGCGGCGTAGCCCTGGATTACTTCCTCGATCAGCGCCAGGGGCGAGAAGCGACTGATCTCCAGCTGCAACTGACCGGCCTCAATCCGCGATACGTCCAACACATCGCAAATCAACTGCAGCAAGTTGGCGGATGAACCTTCGATGGCCTTCAGATAATTCTTCTGCTGTTCACTCAACGCCGTACGTGCCAGCAACTCAAGGGTACCCAGTACGCCATACAAGGGCGTGCGGATTTCGTGACTCATGGTCGCCAGGAACAACGTTTTGGCTTCGTTGGCCGCGTCCGCCATACGCCTTGCCTGCTCCAGCGCGACCTCCACCTGTTTGCGCGCGCTGATATCGCTGAACGCACAGATCAGCACGTCTTCGCGCTTGTACCGGGTGGGAGCGAAACTCAGGTACAAGTGCCGACCATCCGCCATCTGCAGCTCATCGGTGCTGTTCTGATCGATGTCGTCGAAACCGCGCCGAATCCAGCCATGACAGAGTTGCTGACGCTCGCTGCCGTCGCCCAGCCATTGCTGGGACAGCGGATTTTCCAGCACGACAGCGCCGTCCTGACGACGCAAGACACACAGCGCAACTGGCGCGATCTGAATCACTGCGCGGCTGAAGGCTTCACTTTCCACCAGTGCTTCGATGCGATGACCGGCGGGAATGATCAGCCGTTGATCAATACGCCGTACCAACCGATACATCAGCCAGGTAATGACCACGCACAACAGCAGGCAAATTAGAAACGGTAGACCCAGGACCGGCAGCAGCGAGCGCATCTCGATGGCGTACACGATCTGCCAGTCCGAATAACCCAGTTGCTTGCGGATCGCCAGGTGATCAGGCATCCAGCCATTGCCCACGAAACCAAAAGACTGCCTGGCGCTCAGTTGCTCAAGGGCCAACGACAGCGGACGCCGATCAGCACTGGCGAAAATCAGTTGACCTTCAGCGTCGAGCAACATGAATTGCCCGGCGCTCTCCTTGTGCAGGGCGCTCATAAGATCTGGCGACTCGACCTCAAAGCCTAGCCAGCCGGATTCGCTGCTGCGCTCGTCCAGGCGGGTAAAAATGTACAACGACGCATTCAACGAATGTTGGTCCGTGAGCCACAGGTCGTCGTCGGCGATATCGCCCTGATGATCGCCCAGACGCAAACGCGCCAGCACTGCGGCAGGGATCACAGGTACGGTGTCGCTGGCGGTGAAAAGACGCACGACTTCGCTGCTGTCAGCTTTGCCAACGTAGAGCAGATTGACCTTGTTGGTACGCAGGTAACTGACCGTTCGCTTGGTCAGCCAGAGGCTCCAGCTTTGGTCGCCAGCGCCCAAGCCGAAATGCACTTCCTCACCCTGCATGACGCTGGCACTGTTTTGCGGCGCGGTGACATTACGCACGGCGGCAAGGCCGAGTGTTTTCAGCAGTGTCTGGCGGCTGACGAAAAAACTCTGCGCATCGGAAATCGCCGCATTCATGTCACTGCGACGCAGAGAAATCTCCTCGCTCAGGCGGGCGCTCAGGTAGCTATAGATTCCGGCATAAAAACCCAGCACCAAGGCAATGGCGAACAAGTGCAACAGCTTGCGCGCAGCCTTGGGGGTCGAGAATGACGAGTCCAGCGGATCAATGAATTGACGTAGTTTCATGAGAGGTCGCGCTTTGTTCCTGATTCAGCGCTGTCGCGCAGCAAACGATTGGGAATGCTTTTCAATTCAAAGGATTGGTTTTTGTCAGGAGCAAAGTAAGCCTTATGTCCTTTGGCGGACATAAGGCGAATCTTAAAAAGCAGCGCTTATTGATAAGTGATGGTGAATTGCATGGACGCGTTGGCTGGACCGCCGGTAACCGTATTGGACGTTTTGTAGTAAGCAGCGCGCAGCGGGATCGAGTAGTTGCCGGAAGGCGGTGCGGTGCGAAAACTATGCACCTCGCCTAAAGCAATCGCACTATTGCTAGCGTTAGTGATCTGGATGCCGACCCCGGTCGCACCGCCAGTATCGAGCGCAAGAATGCCTTGTTTTGCATTGAACGCAGTGTTGACCGGGTCCAGCCGATAGCTGATTCCGCCTAGCCCACTCGGGCAGCTATTAAGCTGAATATTGAACGCTTTCTGCCCGGTGGTGCTGCCAACAGCGCCAAATTCGCTGCTGCGATGTTTGCCCAGGGCGACGTTGACTGATGGCGTCTGGCAGCTGACTTCGGTCAGTATCATTGCTCTGGACAAGCTCATCCTGACGACGTCCAGGCTGCCGAAACGAAACGTTCCTATAACGCCGCTCGCTACAGTGCCCGCTGAAACCGCACCGATTTTGACAATTTGCAGCGCATTGGTCGTGCCGTTGAGTCCCGCACCACCAGTAAGCGTCCCAGCGTCGGGGTGCCCATTCATTCTCCCTCCGTTATAGATCCAGCGCCAGCCAAGCCCAGTGGTCCCAATAGGCTGGGGATCAGACTTCTGCGTTGCCCCCCTGCTGTTGGAGATACCATACCCGTCACCAGCACACGTAAACCCCTGTACTCCCGATAGCGTTACCGCGCTGGATAGAAACACTACGGTCCCATTAGGCGTGTTCTTTGGCACAGCAAGGGTCGCGGGGACAGTGACATTGAAGGTCGAATTACTGTCTGGTCCCAGATAAGAACATGCCGCAAAACTTTGCCCGACCCAAAACAGCAGAACAAACGCACCCAGGCACCACTTGGCGGGGACGGGTTTCAGCAGAAAATCTTTCATGTGGACTCCTGTAAAAAACGCATAACTAACTGAGTTAAGCGCTCAAAAAATATAACTTACTGATTTTTAATGCTTTTCTGTAGGAGCTCACGAGCACGGCGAGGCAGCGATGGCATCCTTTCTGATACACCGCTATCGCGGCCTCGCGGTGCTCGTGCGCTCCTACAGGTCCCGTGTTTACTGCGCGACAGCGCAGCGGCGGCGATGCGGCGGAAACTCCTACGGTCCGGCGGGTGTTGGCTCAGCGCACTTTGCAGGTGGCTTTCATCTGTACGTAACCGCTTTGCGCCGAGTTGTGATCGCTGGGCAAGGCGTAGCTCAACTCGCAACTTTCGCCCGGTTTGCTGCCCCAACTGATCAGCAGTTCACCTTTGTTTTCGCTGGCCCGAATGAACAAACGCCCACCCTGCCCGACCATGGTCAGGAAGTTGCCTTGAGCATCTTTCACCTGAGCGCCCATCGGCAGGCTCTGTTTGTCGTCACGTACGACCTGCATGAGGATGGGCGTACCGCTGATGGTTTCGTACTTCACCAGACTGATCGCACCGAAGCGCGGCGCGATGGATTGCGAAGTGGTCTCGAGTTCAACTGTGTCGGAGGTGCCTTTCGGATCCAGGGCTATGTCGTTCTGGCGGTAAGGCATCAAGCCCGACACCAGCGCGTAGCCGCTGTCGTTGATCACTGCGTTCGAGGCGTTACCGACCCGGGCACCACTGGCACCCTCGGCTTTGACCAAGGCCATGGTTTCGCCCTGATCAGCGCTGAATGTCACCCCGCCTGCGTGAGCCACCAGACTGCCGCTCGCACCCACATTGGCCTGTTTGTAGCCATTGCCGGTATTCACACCTGCGCTCAGGGTGGTTTGTTCGGCGCGGTATTGCGCAGAGGAACCGGCGCTGGTGGTCGCACTTCCAGCGCTCTTGTCCGCCGAACCGTAGACGTTGTAATTAAGCTGATTGCGCTCCCCGGCGCTGCCACCCAATGCAACCTGAGTATTGCTGTCGCCGTTGTCGGTGTAGCGCATAGTGCTGCTGATGTAGTTGGAGCGCGTACGGCCAAACGGGATGTTCACACCAACCTGATACTGAGTCTGAAAAGCGCCGTTGAAGTCCCGTGTCCGACTGGCGCCCACGTTCAGCGAACCCCAGTTGTAACCATTGCTGTAACCGGCCTGATAGGTCACGTTGCTGCGCTGATCACCGCCCCAATAGTTCTGCGCCGAGCCGGTCACATAGACGTTGCCACGACGCTCACCCAGCGGCTGATTGATGTTCAGCTGGAAGCGGCTGCGTTGTCGATAAAGCGTGCCGGTGTCTCGACTGCGCAATTGCGCATAGTCGCTAAAATTCAAATAGCCTTCGCTCGAAAAGCGATACGCTGCCACCGTGAAGTTGGTCTGGGTGGAATCCAGCAACTTGCTGTAAGTCAGCCGATAGCTGCGCCCACGCATACTGGAATCGAGCGCTCCGGCGCTTTGCTCCAGACCTGTCGCACGGGATTCGGTGACATCCAGCGCCATTGCACCGAAGGGCGTGCTCCAGGCCGCGCCCGCCTGCACCGCCAGATACTGCTCGGCGATGATGCTGCCGGTGTAGGCGCTCCATCTGTCCGAGATACCGCGTTGATAGCTGCCCTGCACAAACTCCGGCGTATTGTTCAGGTATTCATCGCGGTAACGTCCCGCCGTGATGTTGAAACGTGTGGTACCAGGGCGCAGCAATTGCGCGACCGAGGCAAACGGCACGATAAAACTCCGGGTACGGCCGTCTGCCTCCGTGACGGTGACTGACAGATCCCCGGAATAACCGGTGCTGTACAGGTCATCAATCACAAACGGCCCCGGTGCGACCGTTGTTTCGTAAAGAATACTTTCACCCTGACGCACCGTAACCCGGGCATTGGTGTCCGCCACCCCCCTGATCGGCGGGGCAAAGCCGCGCATGGAATCTGGCAACATACGATCGTCGCTGCCGAGCTGCACACCACTGAAAGGCACGCTGTCGAACAACTCGCCGGGGGTGTAGTACTCGCCCATCGTTAGTTGCGATTTCAGGCCTGTGATATCGCGTTGTGCATAACTGCTGACCGCTTGATAACCCTTGCTTGACGGGCCTTGGGCAGATCGGTTGTAGCTGTACGAGCCGTTATGCCGCAGACGCCAGTCGCCCAGATTGACCCCGGTGTTAAGACCCAGATAAGACTGAGTACTGGCTACGCCCTGATTGTCGTTCTGGTAGAGATTTGCGTTGTAACCGACGAACGCAGCATTGATACCGCGATCCCAGTTTTTCGGGTCGACGTAGCCACGGGAGACTCGCTTCAAATAGGCCTGGGCAATACTCACGTCGGTGCGTAGCTCACTCATGTCCACCGCGACACTGATGTCGGGCGCCAGTAGTGACAGCTCGACGCATTCCGGGTTCTTCAGCAAATCCGCTTGTCGATCACGGTTTGGCAGAGCGTCAAGATTCAGGCCCCAGCGGGTCAGATCATCCAGTCTGAAGCAGAAATGAGCTTTCCCCGTCGCGCTATCCTTACGCACCGTCAGCAATTCGCGCCCCTGCCAGTTGCCGTTCAAATACAGGTCAACGCGATAACCGCCCGCCGCAAGAGGATTGCCATTTTCGAACTGGGATACATCCACCGCTCGTCCTTGGCTGTCAGTGATGAAAGCGGGGTTGAAGTCCACATGCTCGCTGTCGTCTGCCAAAACACTGCAAGGCAGCATCGTCAGCAAAACAAAAAGCGCACACGGCTGCCGCACCCTGAGGCGCATGGCCGGGCAGATAAAATCAAACATGAGTAGTCATCCTGGACAGGCTTGCATCATCAGAGCAAGCAGCAGAGGTCCAGCCTGTCTGGCCGGAGTTAGCGAAAATGGCGGTCAGCGTGCTCAGCCGAAACCGTAAGCACCGCGTGCAATCAATTGCTGAGGCGGGTATCGACGGACTTGCTTGAGCCGTAGTCGGTGATCCATTCGTAACGAAGGGTCAGTTGCCCGGATGGCATGGTTTTCAAGTCCTCCAGCAGGAAATCTTCAGCACCTCGTGGCAGGATCATTCCGCCCTTGCTGCTGTAGGTCTTGCCCGCCACCACCAGCTCAGTCTTGTTATAAGAGACGCTGAACGCGGTTGGATTAGAGCCGCGCAATACGACGCCGTTGGCGGTTGGAACCAGCTTCCAGCTCACCGCGGCGGGTGCATCTTCGGCATAACCCTTCAATTGCTCCGGGCGGTAAAAGAGTTTGATCCGTGACCGGTAGGCCAGTTGAACAAAGTTGCTGTCGGCATTTTTCGGGTTGGGCGGAACATCCAGAACGTTCAGCCAGAACACCGATTCGACGTCTGTCGGCAATGGGTCATGGGTATAAGTGATACGCAGGGTCTGCGAACGCCCTGCCGAAATCCGCACAATGGGCGGCGTCAGCAAAAAAGGCGCGTCAGCCTGATCGGGACGCGACTGTGGGTCTCCCCGGTCAATCCAGGCCTGAACCAGAGAAGGCTCCTGCCCAACGTTATCGAGTTTGAGAGTGATTTCCCGTTCGCTGGCCGGATACACCACACGAGTGCCTGAAATCACCACGTTGGCCGATACGGGTGAAATCCCGATAACAAAAAATGCACTGCACAGCGCACACGCGGCACGCTTGAGGAAAGAAGTTTTCATAAGATTGGCTCGATCAACGCCCGGGGCTAGGCCCCGAGCGCACGGGATCAGTTGTAATCCATGGAGAACTGGACGTTGGACGTGACCTGACCGGCAGTAGCGGCGGCGGTAGCGGCGACGTACTGCGCGTAGAACTGCAGGTTGGCTGCTTTATCAGTGACAGCGGTCGACAACGAACCCGCATTGGTTTGCAGGTTGATCGGCGCGTAGTTCGCGTTGAGTATCTGGATCTGAGCGTTGGAACCGTTTGCAGTCTGGTTAATCAGGTTGCCGGTGGCGGCATCGACCGAAGCGCCCTGTTCGAAGCGCACCAACGCGCTCGTGCCGGTGCAGGCAGTCAGCGCCAGGGTGAAACCGGTACGCCCGGCGGTTTGACCGACTGTGGCCAGTGATGAAGCAGCAACCCGTGGCAGGGCGACAGTCTTGGCCGACGTGCCAGTGGTGTTGCCTTCGATGGTACAAGTCTGGCTGCTGATTTCGCCGGTAAAGTTGATGGTCCCATCCGCTGCCGAGGCGTTGAACGAAGAGGCAACTGCGGCCATCGCACCAAGCGCTAGTAAAGTCTTTTTCATATCGAACTCCGCTGATCAATCAAAATTCAGCAACAGACGTTGTGCCTGCTGCCGGGCTATTGAGAGACGCAATCTTAAGGAGCTGACCGAATGATCAGAATCAGACGATTCTTAAAGTGCTGGTTGGGTGGTGCGGCGGGGGTGAGTCTGTTGGAGCTGAGCTTGCTCGCGATAGACCTAGAGGCAATGGACCTGATCTGCGGCGTTCTTATTGCAGGCAAGCCTGCTCGCAGCCTGATGAAGAGCATGAGCCCTGACGAAAAAGCAGTGATTCGTGGCTTCCACCTGCTGACCAACAAGCCGGTCATCTACATCGCCAACTTTGCTGAAGACGGTTTCGAGAATAACCCGCTGTTGGACGTCGTTCGCGCCATCGCCGAAGAGGAAGGCGCAATGCTGGTGACGGTCTGCAACTAACGACTTCATCCAGCACAAGGGTGAAGCCGGTGCCAAGGAAGCTGGCAAATGGCGCCTGGAGGGCAAGGATTACATTTTCAAAGACGGCGAGGTTCTGCACTTCGCTTTAACGTCCAAGCCAGCCGTGATTTATCACGGCACTTGATGTCTACCCCGCCGTAATCGTCATCAGCTCGAGGAGGATAATGGATTGAAAGTTTATTTTTGCAGTCGACCAAGCAACTCCTGATCATAGGGGATGGACTCGCCAACTCGCCGATTAAAAAAAACAGTATTGGATGGGATGCTTTTATTTACAAAAGTGCATGCCCCTACGACGACGTTATCCCCGATCTGGATGTCATCGGAAATGACGCAGGCATGAGCCTGGATCCTCACGCCATCCCCAATAATCAACCGCACTTGCTCAGCATTCCCCTTAACGCCAATGGTGGACCCCTGCCAGATTCTGAAGTCTTTACCGATAACGGCGTATGACGTAATGACGATTCCACTCAGATGAGCGATCCACAGCCCCTCATCGATCTGCGCCCCCAACATGATTTCCACATTGTATTTACGGCTGAGCTTTTCATTGAGCAGCTTTGCACGGCGTCTCCAGAACTTGGAACGCGAGGTATTGAGTACGTAAGCCAGGCGAAACCAGAACAGGTAGGTCGACCTGTTGCTCCGTCGGCACTTCACATACAAACGTTTCCAACTGAAGGGCTTATCCAGCCCCCCAAGCACCTCAATGTGCCAATAGCGCATCGCATTTTTGAGCAGTCCAGTCATGCAATGGGCGCCTCTGAACGCGTCCTTGTCAGCCCTGAGCCGATAGAAAGCACCAAACCTACCGGCATCCAGAACACAAGCCAGTAAACACCTGGGCGACTCATGACTGTATGGTAGTTGAACAGGGCCGTCAGGACTGCAAACACGAGAAGTGGGAAGCCAACTGTTCCAAGCGGGAAATTCCAGTTACTTTTATTCAGAGAACGCGCCAGCACAAAACCTATCATGAGCAACAACAGTAGTGCGCCTCCCAACCCAAACTCATAAAAGAATTGCAAATACAGATTGTGCGCCTGCGTCCAGCAATACCCACTATCGATGCAAACATTAAATTTGTTGCCCGCTCCCGCGCCAGCCAACCAAAAGTTAGGGAGCCGCTTTAGCCAATCATGCCAAATCAAATCCCTATAACTAAAACCGCGGTCGGTCTGTTCCAGCATCATCGGTGACAACCAGATCAAAATAAGTACAACAAAAGCAGCGGTAGCAGCCAACCATTTTCTCGGGCGGTGGTCATGGTGGAATGCAATCGATGCTCCAATAGCTGCTCCATACCCCAACCAGACACCTCGTGACAGTGTGCAGTACAGATAGAGCGATAGCGCGAGCACACATACGCCGTAGACGATCGTCACAAAGCGGCTGTAGCGCTTGGTCAATAGTTGGTGAAAGCCGTACACAGCAAAGAGACCATAATAGAGAGCAGCAATAATTGGATTTTTGAAGTCGGCGTAGTCTTTATAGCCTAGTTTTTGAATGCGCTGGCCATCGAAAAACATATGTGGATCCACGTAAAAAAAAGTGTACACCAAGCTGACCAACGCAAAAATACCGGCAATCACAAACACTGCATCGAAGCTTTTCTCCATCAAATTTCTATCAACCAAAATCTTGATAGCAGTGACGTACAAGAGAATATATAAACCGGTCTTGAGTTGATCCCAGCCTGATAAAGCTGAAGTCGGATTAAACGCTGCGACCAGCACGGTAAACCCCAATAGAACCAGAAGAGGTAAATAGCGTTTACTGCGCAAGGATTCGCGCACTCGGCGGTCAAGAAAAATCAGCATCAACGCCGGTAAAAACAGGGTCAGGTTTGAGATGGTCGTAAATCTACTGCCATCTGAGATGTAAAGCATTCCGCTGATGTGTACAGTAAATCCCGCGAACAAAAGATAAAGAAAAAAGCTGGATACAGCCGCTACCATAAAAACCTCTTAACACTGCTCATACGCCCGCTCCCGTCCGCCAGGAGGCGACCCAACATGAGGTTTGGAAAAATCATTGGATACTGACGTATCAGAGCGTCAATGCCTGATGATGCCTGATTGATTAACCAGATGGATACAATCGATAAGACGTCATACAGCGTCATTTCTTTGGACGCACGTGCGCATTTTCTTCCGAGGACTGGTTGCATGGGGTGTACGGTGTACGCCGTTGATGCGTTGAGCGCTCGAAATCGGTCAGTGCCAGCGACAGGCGCAGTATGCAATGAACGTCTCCGGTGGAATATTGAAATATGGATTTTGCAGGCATGCAGCAATACTCCATGCGACGCTCGAGATTGGCTGCGCATTCTAGTCAGATGTATCAACCCTGTGAAGGTGTGGATGAGGTGCCCACGCTCACCAATCTTGATGATCCCACTCATGCTATCTGCCCGACAGCACCGTGATCGGCATTAGATATAAGGTGGACGTGGCGAAGCTGTTGAGCGCAGGCTGGAGTTGAACAGAGCGGAGGCTGTTTGGGCGTGAAGTCTCCTCCCAGCAGGAAGGCGTCTAATGTGCGATGCAAATGTGTCAGGCAAATCTCCATCGCGGCCTCGCGGTAGTCATGCTACAGAGAAATAGCATTCCAGTTCATCGCCCTTCACTTCCCGTTAAACGCCGTCATGTCCTGCTGCAACAGCCCCAGCAATCGGCTCGATCCAACGCTCAATTGCCTGCCCAAACGGCTGATGATGTGCACCTGTGACTCACTGAACACCTCGGACTCCAGTGGCAACGCGATCAGCTTGCCGCTCGCCAGTTCATCCACCACCACAAAGGTCGGCAACAGCGTTACACCGCCGCTCATGGCAAAGCGTTTGAGCATGGCGAAGGTGTTGCAGGTCAGGGTCGGCATCAGGGAAACGCCGCACTGCTGTTCGGCCTGAGTCAGTATCTGGCGGATGCCGTAGGAAACCCCGAGCAGCCCCAAGCGATAGCTATCCAGACCTTTCAAGGGAATTAGGCCTTCGTGCTGCGCCAACGGATGGTCGGGGCTGACCATTACACAGACCGGCTGTTTCTGGTGGGCATGGGAGCGGATCTTCGGGTCAGCGGGCGGATTGAATACCAGGCCGATGTGCGCCTCGTCTTCTACTACCTGACGGATCACTTCGTTGGTGCCGCACACATTCACTTGCAGCTCGACCTTGGGGTACAGCGTCGAGAATTTCGTCAGCGGCTCGGTCAGGCCATCGATGAAGCCTTCACCAATTGCCAACACCACCGAACCACTCTGCAAACCGCGCAACGCTTGCAGCGACTCCAGCAAAACCTCCTGCTGTGAAAGTCGCTGACGGTAATAAGCCAGCACGCGATCCCCCGCCTCGGTCGGCTTCACCCCACGGCGATGGCGCTCAAGCAACGGAGCACCCAACTCATGCTCAAGCTGGGCAATCTGCCGACTGACTGCGGAGGGCGCAACGTCGAGAAAGTCCGCGGCAGCACGAACACTGCCCAATCGCACAGCCTCGAAGAAATAAAGAATGCGTCGATCCTGAACCAGACTCATGGGCCACCTGCGTTGCTTTCAACGCAACAAAAATGAATTTGGTGATTATTGCTGTGTGTGCAGAGCGGTGTCCATACTCGGATCATCTGCCGACAACCACTGACGGTGCGACGTAGCCTGTCAAACAGCTAAGCGAGCATTCTGAATGACTTTAAAAATAGGCGTGATTGGATTGGGCAATATGGGCGGCGGAATGGCTGCAACCCTCGCCAGCAAAGGTTTCGACGTAAGCGGCTTTGACCTGTCGCAAGCGGCACTGGAAATCGCCGAAAGCAAAGGCGTCAAACCGGTGACCGATCGCACCGCGCTGATCAAGCAAGTAGACGTGCTGATCCTGTCGTTGCCAAAAGCCGAACACGTCGAATCGGTTTGCCTGGGCGCTGAAGGCGTGCTGCAACACGGTAACACTGGCCTGATCGTGGTTGATACCACCACTTCTACCCCGGAAGCCAGCCGCAAGGTGGCCGCCGCTCTGCTGCAAAAGAACATTGGTTTCATCGACGCGCCGGTTTCCGGCGGCCCTAAAGGTGCTGCCACCGGCACCATGTCCATGGTGATCGGCGCAGAAGACGCGGACCTGGAAAAAGTCTTGCCAATACTGGAAGGCATGAGCGGCACGCGGGTTCACGTCGGTAAATGCGGCGCAGGCAACGTGGCCAAGATCGCCAACAATATGCTCGCCGCCTGCCACCTGATCAGCACCGCAGAAGCCGTGAGCATGGCCGCCAAGGCTGGCGTCGACCCGGAAAAACTCATGCTCGGTCTGAACGCCGGTTCCGGCCGCAGCGGCGCCACTCAAGTGATGTTCCCGACCTGGGTGCTGAACAAAACCTACAACTCCGGCTTTACCATGGGCCTGATGCGCAAGGACGTCGGACTGGCCAGCGATCTGGCTGCGAGCCTGGATATGGACCTGCCATTGGCGCGCATCGTCGCCCAACTGTGGGCCGCCAGCAGCGAAACGCTGCCGGATGGTGAAGACTTCAACTGCATCGTTCAGCGGACCGATGCCCAGCTGTTCGGCAAAGGGGAATAACCGATGAGCACGCAAAAATTGCTGGACTTGATGCGCCCGTACTGGGGCGACCGCAACACCGTAGCCAGCTATGTCGGCGGCGAATTCGTCGAAGGCCATGGCGAACCGGTGGAAGTGCGTAACGCCCACGACGACAGCCTGATGCTGAGCTTCCCTGATGCCGACGCATCGCTGGTAGAAACCATCGACGCCGCGGCGAAAACCGCTCAGGCACAATGGGCAGCCCTGACGGCTCAGGCCCGTGGTCGTTTGATGTATCAGGTCGGCGCGCTGATTCGTCAGGAAGCCGCCAATCTGGCGCAGATCGAATCCATCACCGCCAACAAGCCAATCCGCGACGCCAATGTTGAAGTGGCGAAAGTCGCCGAGATGTTCGAGTACTACGCCGGTTGGGCTGACAAGCTGCACGGCGAAGTGATCCCGGTACCAACCTCGCACCTGAACTATGTGACCTATGAACCACTGGGCACGGTGCTGCAAATCACCCCTTGGAACGCACCGATTTTCACCTGCGGCTGGCAGATCGCACCGGCGATTACGGCCGGTAACGCGGTGATCCTCAAGCCGTCCGAGCTGACCGCCCTGTCTTCGTTGGTGGTTGCTGTCCTGATCGAACGCGCCGGTGTGCCGAAAGGTCTGGTCAATGTGGTCGCTGGTTTCGGTCACACCATCGGCCAAGCGCTGATCGCCAAGGCTGATATTCGCAAAGTGGTGTTCGTGGGTTCGCCCGCCACTGGTCGTCACATCGCCACCGCCGCTGCGCAACGTTGCATTCCGTGTGTACTGGAACTGGGCGGCAAATCGGCAAATATCGTTTTCGAAGACGCAGATCTGGAGGTCGCCCTGCGCGGCGCTCAGGCCGCGATTTTCTCCGGCGCGGGTCAAAGCTGCGTGTCCGGTTCGCGTCTGTTGGTGCAGGAATCGATTTTCGAGCGCTTCACCACTGCGCTGGCCGCAGCGGGTAAACAATTCAAAGTGGGTGACCCAAGCGACCCGGAAACCCAGATCGGCCCGATCAATAACGCCAAGCAATATGCACACGTAAAGAGCATGGTCGAAAACGCGCTCCAGGACGGTGCAACGCTGGTCGGTGTCGACGCTGACCCGCTGCCGAACGTGCCGGGCTATTACGTTAACCCAACGGTGCTGGCTGGCGACAACGCGCTGAACTGCGCGCAGGACGAAATCTTCGGTCCGGTGGTCGTGGCGATTCCGTTCAAAGATGAAGCAGAAGCGATCCGCATCGCCAACGACAGCCGCTTCGGTCTGGCGGGCGCCGTGTGGACTCGTGATGTCGGCCGCGCTCACCGCGTAGCCAGACAAGTGCGCGCCGGAACCTTCTGGGTCAACGGTTACAAGACCATCCACGTCAGCTCGCCTTTCGGCGGCTACGGTGACAGCGGCTACGGTCGCTCGTCCGGCCTGGACGCACTGCGTGAATACAGCGAAGTCAAAAGCGTCTGGGTCGAAACGGCTGCCGTACCTGCGGTCAGCTTCGGTTACGGCGCGAGTCTGGAGTGAATCTGATGAAGCTATCCCAAACGTTGATCGAAGACGCCACGGTATGGCGTCGCGACTTCCACTCAGCCCCGGAGTTGGGCTTTGAAGAACTGCGCACCTCAGATCGGGTTGCGCAGTTGCTCGAAAGCTTTGGTATAGAAGTGCACCGCGGCCTGGGCGGCACGGGCGTAGTTGGCACCTTGCGCACCGGCCAAGGCCCGAGCATCGGCATTCGTGCCGACATGGACGCTTTGCCGATTCAGGAGCTGGGCACTCACTCCCATGCGTCCACGCACAAAGGCTGCATGCACGCCTGTGGTCACGACGGTCACACGGCGATTCTGCTGGCCACCGCTCGCCATCTGAGCGAGACCCGTAACTTTAAAGGCACGGTGTATTTCGTGTTCCAGCCTGCCGAAGAAAACCTCGGCGGCGCGGGCAAAATGATTGATGACGGGTTGTTCGAACGCTTCCCGATGGACGCTATTTACGGCCTGCACAACTGGCCTGGCGCACCGGCCGGTCAGGTGATCATCAATCCGGGGCCGATGATGGCTTCGCTGGATACCTTCGAAATCACCCTGACCGGCAAAGGCAGCCACGCAGCCATGCCGGACAAAGGTGCCGACCCGATCGTCGCCGCTGCGCAACTGGTGCTGGGCCTGCAGACGATTGTGTCCCGCCGTCTTTCTCCGCTGGATTCGGCGGTGGTCAGCATCACTCAGTTCAACGCTGGTGAGGCGATCAACGTCATCCCGGAAACAGCGGTGCTGCGCGGGACGGTTCGCTGCCTGCAAACCCCGGTGCGGGACAAGGTCGAGAAGTTGATTGGCGAATTCGTCGAGCAACTCCCAATCGCCTTTGGCGTAACCGGCAAGCTGGCTTACAAAGTGGGCTATCCGGTCACCGAGAATAACGTTGACGCTGCGGCGACGATTCGTCATGCAGCCATAACGGCGGTGGGCGAGGAAAACGTTCAGTGGGGTTGCAACCCGTCCATGGCGTCCGAAGACTTCGCCTACATGCTCCAGGCTCGCCCCGGCGCTTATATCTGGCTGGGCGTGGACGGCGAAAAACCATCAGCGGCGCTGCACAACCCGTATTACGACTTCAACGATCAAGTGATCGGCGCGGGCGTGGCGGTGTGGACGAAGCTGGTGGAGCAGGAATTGGCTGCGGGCTGAGAAGCCGGCAGCACCGCCATTCTCTGATTGAAATGAAATCCCTGTGGGAGCAGAGCAAGCTCTGCCCCCACAGATTCTGCGCCATGCCAAATATTGGCGCGACGTGGGACCGGCTTTAGCCGGGAAGAGGCCGTGACAGACGCTGAATCTTCATCGGCAGAAATACCGCTTTCCCGGCTAAAGCCGGTCCCACGTCGTCAATCAGCTTGCTGGCCAACATAGAATCTCCCACAGCAACCGCATTTCAAGCTGGATTAACACTCCACCCACTTGACCGCCAGCCCACCCCGAACGCCGCCCGGCCGGTCCTACGGGATTGCGTAAAGCCTGTGGGAGTTGGGCTTGGTCTGGGCGGCATTCCGACGATAAACGATCACGCGGTATAGCTTCTGGCTGCGTCTCATGCATCGCGAGCAAGCTCTGCTCCCACAGATTCTGCGCCATGCCAAATAGTGGCGCGATGACGTGGGACCGGCTTCAGCCGGGAAGAGGCCGTGACAGACGCTGAATCTTCATCGGCAGAAATACCGCCTTCCCGGCTAAAGCCGGTCCCACGTCGTCAATCAGCTTGCTGGCCAACATAGAATCTCCCACAGCGACCGCATTTCAAGCTGGATTAACACTCCACCCACTTGACCGCCAAACCACCCCGTGACGTTTCCTTGTACTTCTCAAGCATGTCCGCGCCGGTGTCGCGCATGGTGCGGATGGCGTGGTCAAGGGAGATGAAATGCTCACCGTCGCCCCGCATGGACATTTGTGCGGCGTTGATTGCTTTCACAGCTGCAATCGCGTTGCGCTCGATACAGGGTATTTGCACCAGACCGCCCACCGGGTCGCAGGTCAGGCCCAGGTTGTGTTCCAGACCAATCTCCGCAGCATTTTCCACCTGCTCCGGCGTTGCGCCGAGAATCTCTGCCAACCCCGCAGCTGCCATTGCACAGGCAGAACCGACCTCGCCCTGACACCCCACTTCCGCACCAGAAATCGACGCGTTCTTTTTACACAGAATGCCCACCGACGCCGCGCTCAAGAAGAACCTTACGATGTCATCTTCGTTGGCATCCGGATTGAATTTCATGAAGTAATGCAGCACCGCCGGGATGATCCCCGCAGCGCCATTGGTAGGCGCCGTCACCATGCGCCCGCCTGCTGCGTTTTCCTCGTTAACCGCCAGGGCGAACAGGTTGACCCATTCCATGGCGCTGAGAGTCGAGCTGATCACGTTGGGCTTGCCCAGCTCCTGCAAACTGCGATGCAGCCGGAAAGCACGCCGCCGCACATTCAGGCCACCGGGCAAGATGCCCTCTTCCCTCAGCCCTTTGTTCACGCAGTCCTGCATAGCGCCCCAGATATGAAGGATCCGCGAGCGGATTTCCGCTTCGGTGCGCCAGACTTTTTCGTTCTCCATCATCAGTGCAGAGATGCTCAAACCGTGCTGCTTGCACAGACGCAACAACTGCGCGCCGCTGGAGAAATCGTAAGGCAGTTGAGTGGTATCGCTATCCAGAACGCCGCTGGCGGCCTGTTCAGCATCGACCACAAACCCACCGCCCACCGAATAATAAGTCTGCTCATACACTTCGCCAGTGGCACCATAGGCGCAGAGCGTCATGCCGTTGGGGTGATAAGGCAGGCTTTCCTCCAGCAGGCGCATGTCGCGCTGCCACTCGAACGTAATGCGCTGCTCACCGCCGAGCAGCAGAACTTGTTGCTCCAGCACTGCATCTACACGAGGTGCAACCAACGCCGGGTCAACCTGATCAGGCCACTCGCCCATCAGGCCGATGACCGTCGCACGGTCACTGCCGTGACCAATGCCGGTGGCCGACAACGAGCCATATAAACGCACCTCGACGCGCTCGACCTTGCTCAGCAGATCCAGCTCGCGCAATTGCACGGTGAAGATCGCGGCAGCACGCATGGGCCCTACCGTATGCGAACTGGAGGGGCCGATGCCGATTTTGAACATGTCGAAGACGCTGATAGCCATACGGTTTGCTCGATTCGTGAGAGGCTGTCAGCCTCGAAAGACACTTTGTTATGTGCAGGTATTTTTAGGCTCCCGCCAAGCGATCCACAAACGAAACTTCCTAAGCCATGGTTAAGCAGAACTGATAGATGAGCAAAATCCTCAACGCGCAAATGCACGCATGGCTCCAGGTCTTCGCCTGTGCTGCCCGACACCTGTCGTTTACCCGCTGCGCGGACGAACTGCATGTGACGCCCGGTGCGATCAGCCAGCAGATGCGCCAGCTCGAAGAACGACTGGGGTTTGCGCTGTTCCATCGGGTCGGTCGTGGTCTTGAGCTGACCGCCGAAGGACAACGACTGGCCATCGTCGCCAACGAGGTACACAGCCGTATTGATGATGAACTGCGGCTGCTGCATTCGGGACGTATCGGCGGCGTGTTCAAGTTGCGCTGCATCCCTTCGTTCCTGAGCAAATGGCTGATGCCGCGCCTGCCGCAACTGGAACAGGCGTTTCCGGACATTCAGCTACGAATCATCGCCGAGGACAGCAGCGGCTCGTTGCGCGATGACGATTTCGACCTGGCAATTGACCTCAACGACGGCAGCTATCCGGGCCTGATGACCACCTCGCTGCTGGAGGAAGAGTTATTCCCGGTCTGCTCCCCCGCATTACAAGCAGGCAAGCCGCCGCTGGATACTCCCAGCCAGTTGGTGCATTACCCACTGCTGCACGACATCACCGCGTGGCGCGGCAGCTATGAGTACGCCGAGTGGGAGTTTTACCTGAATGCCATCGGCGCCTCAGGCATCGATGTACGTCGGGGCCACACGTTCAATCGCAACCACCTGACCATTGAGGCGGCGATCATGGGCATGGGCGTGGCGATTGCGCGCAAGGCGCTGATCACCAATGAGCTGGAAGAAGGCTCGCTGATCATCCCGTTCGGCCACCCGATTGCAGCGCGCAAGAAGTATGTACTGGTCTACCGCGAAGGCGCCCTGCAAACCCCGGCACGGCGGGCGGTGCATGATTGGTTGGTGGAGCAGGCGTTGGGGATGTGATGGGTTCATACTTTCTTCGACATTGGTGATGACCTGTGGGAGCGGTGCTTGCCCGCGATGCATGAGACGCAGTCAGAAGCCACACCGCGTTATCGTTTATCGCGGGCAAGCACCGCTCCCACAGTCATCATTCACAACTAAGAATCATTGAAAGAGCTCAGTCATCATTCAGCGCTCAAGAGTCAGTGAAAGAACTCAGCAATCAGCACCGCACCAATGAACGTACCGAAGTTGGCCAGGAAAGACACCAGCACGATGCGCCAGCCCAGCAAACGGAACGCTGGCAGGTCCTTGGCCACCGACAGACCGGCGAACGCCAGCATCGGCGTGATGACCGCAAGCATGTTGATCGAGCCGACCATCTGCGCGATTTCCGCAGCCCAAGGGCAGGCTGGCGAAGTCATGAACATGGCGACCAGAGACACGGTGCACACCGCCGGGATCTTGCGGCGCAGGGCAACGCAGATCATTTCGCCAATGAACACCGCCAGGATCATCACCGCGATACCCCCGAAGGCCGCTGGCGACAGCGTCTTGTAGCCGACATAGTTGGCGATCAATGCCAAGGCACCGGCTGCCACCCACGCGCTGATCCGTCCACCCCAACCCAGTTCCTTGACCTCAAGAGACACCTGATCGTGCTTCAGACCCGTGCTCATCACTGACGCCTTGGTCGTACGGCCAATGATCGGCTCCAGTACGCGGTAGCCCCAGACCGCCAACGGCAAGGAAATGAACAGCGTGAAGTAAGTGCCGATGGTGGTGGTGATCAGGTTCGACGCAGCCGCGAGCGCCATGACTTCCTTGGCCACTTCCGGCGTCTGCTGCGCAGCGATCGCGCCTGCTGCAGCAGCCATCATGCTGCCGGAACCGATGCCTGAGCCCATCGCCAGCGAGTTGGGATGGAAAATCCCGAGGCTGGTGATAAAACCTGCAACGATGGCGATGAACAACGCACCAAACAATGTCCCGGTCAGGTACTCGGCCAGAACACCGCGACCTTCCGGGGAATCCATGCCGTAGCGTTCACCAATGATTGCAAGGCTTGGCTCACGACCGACAGAGAACGTCGCACCAATCGCTTCGCGCTTGATACCCAGCATCAACGCCACCGGCAGACCGAGAATCACGGTGCCGACAAAGTGCCCGAACTCCTGGAACAACAGCGCCCAACCCGAAGCAAACACCAGCGGCAACGAACCGCCGACGACCATGCCCAGTTTGGCGATAAACACCAACAGCGCCGGTTGCAGGATGGAAGCGGAACGTACTTGATCGCCGAGGCTCAGGCCGATCGAGCCCGGCATGCGACGGCTGAAGATGCCGATACCCGCGCCGATCAACAGCGCCCAGACCATCGGCAGCAGAACGACTTTGCCAGGGCCGAGGGGAATACTGATCGCACCGATTGCCTCGGCCACCACGAGAATGACCGCCGCCCAGATGTACAGTTTTACGGTCGATGAAACGGCACGGTTTTCGCCCAGTGTCGCAGCGTGAGAATGTTGCATGGTTGTCCCCTCACCTGTTGGCCAATCGTCATGCGGCTGGCCAATAGTTGTTGTTTTTTCAGGAGGTGCCGACGGCACCCAGGGCAGATTCAAAGTCCATGTCAGGCATGGAGACTCGCATGCTGCGAGCGGAAAAACTTGATGCTCTCGCCTGCTTTATGACGCCCCTTGTGAGGGTTGCTCCGTCAGCAGATCCGGCCTTTGCGCCCCCGTCTGGTGGCGTCGGGGTACGGTTCGAGTATGGGTAGGGAGAGGACACGCACCAATATTACAGAATGAATTTATTGTTGCCTAAAAGAGAACACCGGATGGGTCGCGAGCTCTGCGAAAAAAACTGATGTTTGCCCGCGAAAGGCTATGCGACGCAAATCCTGTGAGTGATTCATGTTTGCCCGCAAGCTGATTGATGACGTGGGACCGGCTTTAGCCGGGAAGGCGGTATTTTTACAGATAAAATCTAAAGTCTGTCCCGGCCTCTTCCCGGCTGAAGCCGGTCCCACGTCATCATCAGTGATTCCTGTGGGAGCTGGTCTCACTCAACCCTCAATCCAGCTGGAAACGCGATGTGTTGTCGCTCAACGCGCGGCTGCCTTTGCTCAGCGTATCGGCAGCCTGATTTACAGCCCGCGCTCCTTCAAGCAAACGTCCGGCAGCCTGATCGACCTGCTGAATGTTGCCGCTGACTTCATCAGCGGTACTGGCCTGCTCTTCAACTGCAGTCGAAATCTGCGCCAGGGTGTCGGTAACGCCCTGCACGGCGCTGGCGATCTCAACCAGACGCTGACCCAGATCGGTCACCGACTGCGCGTCGTTAACTGCCTGACCACATGCAGACTCCATCAAGCCGACCGCCTGGCTCACAGTGGAACGCAGGCTATCGACAGTGCTGGCAATTTCCGCTGTAGACACCTGAGTCCGTTGCGACAGGCTGCGAACCTCATCGGCAACCACCGCAAAACCACGGCCCTGCTCGCCCGCTCGCGCCGCTTCGATGGCTGCGTTAAGCGCCAACAGGTTGGTCTGCTCGGCGATACCACGAATCGCATCAACCACCGACTGAATCTGTTGCCCTTGCTCACTGACTCGGCCCAACGCCGCAGCAGTGTCCGTCAGGCGTTGATTAAGCTGCTGAATGCTGCTGGTCGTGCGCTGGCTGTCGCGACTGCTTTCCTCAGCGATCTTGCGCGTCTGCCGGGCGCTGTCGGACGCCTGCTCACAGCTTTTCGCCACGCCTTGTGAAGTCGCTGCCAGTTCAGTTGCCGCTGCCGCGATCTGGCTGATCTGATACTGCTGCTCTTCAACTTCATTCAAGGTGCCGCTGGATTGGGTATTGAGGGTCAACACCGCACTGCCCAGTTGCTTGGTCTCATGGTTCACGCCCAGCAAACTGGTGCGCAACTGCACCACCGCCACGTTCAGCGCCGTGCTGATCGCCGCCAGTTCATCGCGACCTCGCACTTCAACCTGAACACAGAGATTACCGTCACGCAGCGACTCGGCGAGCGTGGTAATGCCGCTGGCACTGCGACGGATCGAGGCTTGCAGACAGGCGAACAGATACATCGCAGCCAGCAACAAGACGCCAAAGCAGATGCCCATCGGGATGAACTGCATGTTGGATTTCTGGTGGTAATACGCAAGACGGTTGTCCAGCGACTGCAACGACTGATTACGCAGATTTGTCAGATTATTGAGCAATGCATCGACGCTGCGCTCGAACGCCGGGGCATCAAGCTTGATCGTCGCGCCGAACACACCGTCATCCAATACCTTCAGCTCGTTAACGAGCCCTTGCATGGTTGCGTTGTAGTTTTCGGCCCACGGTTTCATTTCAGCAGGCAATTTGGCCTGCAGGAAATCGCCGGTCTTGATCAGTTGATCCTGAGCATCGGTAATCCGCCCGCGCAACTCACGCATCTGCAAACGGCTTTGCAGGCTGAACTGCCCGGTGACCACCGACGTCTGGCCAATACTCGCCATACGCCCGATACGCTCGATCAGATCAGGAATCTGCTGAGTCGACATCTGCATCAACAGATACGTCTCCAGCCACGGGTCGAGGATCAGGCCGCTGTCTGTCGCAATCTGCTCGCGCAAGGCCTGCACATTGCCCAAGGCATTGGTGAACCGGTCATAGCCATCCGGCCACCAGCCGACAGTGCGCAAGGAGGCAATGTCCATGCCGGTGACTGAAGCTTTCAGCGTTTCATAGCGCTTGAGTGCATCAGCACCGGCTTCTTCTTTTCTGAGCGAGGCCTCGAGCGACTCAAGTGCCTGCGCGATACGCGGGCCTGCGGCGTCCATCGCCGTCATAGCGGCTTTGGCGGCCGGCGTCGGCTCTTTCAAAATGTCAGAGGCCTTCCAGCGCGCAGCATTATCCCGCTGATGGGAAAGCTCGCTATCGAGCTGATCCAGGGCCAGCAACTGAGTGACTCCCGAGCGTTCGCCCGCGATCGTCGCGAGTTTGCTGAGATAGTCCTGGCCGATCATCCAGAGGCTGCCCACCAGCGGCAGCATGAACAGAAGAAACAGCATCTGAAACTTACGCGCGAAACCAAAACGGCTAAGCATGCGCATACCCGGCGACAAAAGACTGTACATGACCGACCTACTCCCCCAGAACACCCGGCAGAAACGGCAGGAGCCATCGCAGATGTCTTCGAAAAACTACTACCGGCAAAATGCCATGTTATTGATTGAATTACGATAGCCGCCGAGCGCTTCTTGATTGGCGCCATTGCAGAAACCGTCAACTTTAAGATCACCAAGCAATATTCAGACCGTGTAGGCGATTGCTGTTTTCACCAGTAGGAAGCTTCCCGCTTGGTGGACTGCCCCTACAAAAGTACGTCACCAATGGTTACGCTTTGTCATTTCCCGGAGGAGAGACCCCAAATGGTCGGCAAAAACCCGCAGCTGAGCGTGGCGCCTCAACCCGCCGGAGCCAAACCCAATCCTCAGCAAAAACGCTTTAATAGCCTGCTGAAAAAGATCGAAACCCACCGCAGCACGCTGGAAGGCTGGAGCACCGCCGAACAGGGATACACGCAGCTCTGGGCTGAAGAGTTCAGGCCGGCCATCGAGCAAATCAGTGCGGTGCAACTGGAGTTGCTGCGTACGCTGGATGCCGCCAGCTCGCAGATAAAACTCAGCAAACAAGACCGGGCAACCTTGACTGACATCGTCTGTGACCTGGTCGAGGCCCTCATGGACGAATCGCATCCTGACAGCCAGGAACTCAAGGAGATTTTTGCCAGGCATTTCGGCGAAGACTTCGACGACGTTCAGCAAGAGGAGCTGGCGCACTTCAAAGCGCACATGGAGCATAAGTTTGATCTCGACCTCTCGGACGGTGATCACATCACCTCTGAGCATGAGTTTGTCGAATTCCTGCAAGAGAAACTGTCGAGCCATGCCGATGCCGCCGACCGCGATGAGCAATTCTCAGAACCTCCGAAAAAGTCAGCCCATGAACGGCGCAAAGAAGAGGACCAAGCCAAAAGTAGCCAGTCCGTACGTGAGGTCTATCGCAAACTCGCCAGCGCCCTCCACCCCGACCGGGAAACCGATGAACACGAGCGAGCACGCAAAACCGACCTCATGCAGCGAGTCAATAAGGCCTATGCCGAGAAAGACTTGCTGAGCCTGCTGCAACTGCAACTTGAGATCGAACAGATCGATACCGACCACATCAGCAACCTGCCGCTGGAACGCATCAAGCACTACAACCGGGTGCTGGCCGAGCAGGTCAAGGATCTCGAGGAAGAGATTCACGTGCAGAACATGATCTTCAACGGCCGATTCGCCCTCTCCCCGTATGAGACCACCAAACCAGCGCAGGTCCTGCGCAAGTGCAACAAAGTGATCAACGAACTGGATGCCGAGCTTTTCGATAGGGAACAAGAGGTCGCCTTCCTGCAAGAATCGCCGAAAAACATCAAAGTCTGGCTACGCGCGCAACGGGATCAGCTTGACGAAATGCTGGACTCAGGCCTGCTGGACGATCTTTTTCGCTAACGGCAACCGGGTTTCGTCCTTGAATAGCGGGGCGAAACCCTAACCGCTTGATCACACGCATAAATTTTTCAGAACAAGGGTTGACACATATCCCTTATCCGCGAATAATGCGCGCCACTTGGCTACATAGCTCAGTTGGTTAGAGCATAGCATTCATAATGCTGGGGTCCGGGGTTCAAGTCCCTGTGTAGCCACCAAGTACCTGCTTCGTGACATCATCGATGCTCATGAAACAACAAGAAGCCCGCCTAGTGCGGGCTTTCTTGTTTCTGGGGTTAATAAATCCCAGCGCCATCTCGCCTTGCATGCCGATACATAACTTATCGGATGCCCCTCCCCTCTATCAGTTTTTATGCGCACATGCTGCGCATGAATCATCCGTATTTCATCCATACCACGATCGATTGGGCTGCATGCAACTGCACGTAACTACCTCATTTATGCTGGATCGCGCCAAGTGCTCATAGCGCTCGACTTGAATCAATCGCCGCCGCGCACTCTGACGGGCTATTGGTGCTGGATGAGATCGGCATGTGTGATCCGCGCATCATTGGCGAAACGGTTTACATGCTGGGCAATGGCACCGGCAAGGCCCGCGCCAATGACCGGGGGCAATCAGGCCGCCAGGTTCAGGAGTGGCGCTTGCTGTTCCTGTCGACCGGAGAGAAGACCTTGGCGCAGCACATGGCCGAAGCCAATAAGGAGCTCAAAGCCGGTATGGAGGTGCGCATGCTCGCCATTCCAGCGGACGCGAGCAAAGGCATGGGCATGTTCGACCAGCTCAACGGTTTTGATGATGCCGCCGCCCTCTCCGACGCGCTCAAAGCGCGCGTGGCGAAGTTCTACGGCACACCCTTGACCGCCTTCCTGTCAGCGCTGTGCGAGCCCAGTAAACGACACGGCTGGTCATCTATCTTGCGCCATAGCTTGGAGGCGTTTGTTGCCAGAGCGTTGCCAGCATCCGCTAGCGGGCAAGCACACCGCGCCGCTGCCCGATTCGGATTGGCAGCTGCCGCAGGCGAGCTGGCCACCGCCATGGGCATTACAGGTTGGCCCGATGGCACGGCTACCACTGCTGCGCGGGTTTGCCTGAGCGCTTGGCTCAATGAGCGCGGCGGCGCGGGTAACTTTGAATCGGACGCCATTCTGGCGCGGTTGCGCTAGGTCATCGAACGCTTCGGTGAAAGCCGCTTTACACGCTGGGAGTCGGCAGCCGCAAAGATTGATGAGCACGGTCCACGCACCATCGACCGGCTGGGCTTTCGCAAGTCTTTGGAGCACGGTCTTGGGGATGAATTGCACACCACCAATACCTACTACGTATTGCCCGAAGCGTGGCGTTCAGAGGTGTTCAAAGGCATGAACATCAACGCCGTGAACAAGGAATTGCTGCAGCGAGGCGTGCTAGAGCCGGGCGGTGATGGCAAAGCGTCGAGTCTGATCCGGCTGCCGGGCCTCGGCACGCAACGTTGCTATGTCGTGAAAACGATTCAGGGATTGGCTGAAAACGAGGCTCGGGCTGACTGAGGGCATCTGCATCAATCGAGGTAGCGCCGGCTTATTCCCGGCCTCGCCAGCCATTCAACCAACCCACATTCGAATTAGATAGAGACAAGACAAATGAACGAGATTCAAAAACTGAAAGACCGTCGTTACGAATTGCTGAGCGAGGCAGAACAACTGCAAGCCGAAATGCTGCCACTTGAAACGGCGCTGGAAAGTGAGGAACCCATTGAACCAGACCGCGAAGACGAATTGCGGGAGAAGTACAACGAGATGAAACGGAATTTCGATTCGCGCAAAAACAACGCCGACCTTTTGGACAGGAAGATCAATCGCCGCGAAAACCTCGCCAACTGCGTCGCCCTAATGGCGGGGTACATCGAAGTGATGGATAACTGGACCGCTGATGAGCGGGAGTTGAAGGAGAAGCGCCAAAGCCTCAGTACCCGCTTGGAGCAGATTCAGGAGCAGGCGGAAGAGGACATGGCGAAAGCTCGGCAGGCCGAGATGGACGCTGCCACAGCTTACGCGCAGGCAGTCGCTTGGGGTGATACCGAAGGCGAAAAGACCGTCAACACTGATGCGCAAAAGGCGGTGAAGAACCTCACGGTGGTCACCGAACACAATCGTCGCCAACACCTGATCATGACAGCCTTGGAGCAAGAGCTGGTCACCGTAGACAAACACATCGCAGAAGCATTGATAAAGCATAAAGAGATTGAGCGAACCGCCCTGTTGCTTTCGCAGACAGTACTTGAAGAGCAGTGGAACGAGGCCGCAAAAACATTGTTCGAGGTGGGCGGAAAGCTGTGGGCGAATTACAACCTGATTGGCCGTGACCAGATCGGACTTATGAAGCTCGCAGTTCCAGAGCAAGGCGAGAGCTTTGGGAAGTGGACGTGGGAAGAGCTATCAGCTCGCTCGCGACAGTACCGCGCGCGTGACTTAATCCAGCTCGACGGCTTACCGACACCTCACCAACCTGAAGTCATGAGCAACCTGGAACAACGTAAGGATGAACGTAATGAGCAAGCCGATACAGAACAGCGCCAGTTGGTCTGACATGCTCAAAACCCGGAAGGCCCATCTAACTGCCCTGCTGAAGATCATCAACGCAGGCGAGGGCAAATCCAGTCCAATAAAAACCCTAACGATTAACGCGATTAAATCGGAAATGAAGCACATTGACAGCCAATTGAATCGTCGAAAATAGCGCTGAACTTATAAACAGCTAGTTTTATCCTATAAACCGCACATGACCACTCTGAAAAAGGGAAACACAATGTCCAAACTCGCAGAATACCGTCAGCTGGAAAAACACCTCGCCGAGCAACTCCAGGCACTGGAAGCTCTGAAAGGTGATGATGGGCTGAAGAGAGAAATCGAGTTCGAAACGAAGCTGCGCAAGCTACTCGAACAGTATGGGTTTAGCCTGAAGCACATCGTCAACATTCTAGAGCCGCAAGCTACCGCGAGGCGTTCAGCCGCAGCCCCAGCCGCCAGTACACGCAAACCACGCGAGCTCAAGGTCTACAAAAACCCCAATACTGGTGAAGTGATCGAGACCAAAGGTGGCAACCACAAAGCTTTGAAAGAGTGGAAAGCGAAACACGGAGCCAATGTCGTCGAAGGATGGCTGAAGAAGTAAATCTGCTGCGTCTGAAAAAGGGCCCATGCGGACCCTTTTTGCTATAGGTGTCAAGCTACAAAATCACCTCTCAGACCTGTGTCGATTGAGGAAAACTTTAGGAGGGTCATATTGCCCTGCAACAAAATTTAAGCACTGCTTTCCGCTGGAGGCAATCGTTAACGACCCGGCTGCTTAAAACCGATTTCTCTTCAAAGAGGACCAAAATCGAAGTGACGCGGCCACCCTCAGAACTATCAAGATTAGCGCCCTCTTCCTCAAAAAAACCAGTGATGACAGCATATGGGACTTTCATCGGAACCTCAGCGTACTGCCACCGCTCTCATGTTAAATAGTCCAGGCTGGTAGTTCTATAGAATATCTCCATATTTCAGCGGTACCTATAGATGTTTCTTGTTCATAGCCGTTTGCAAAAGGGAATACTATGCTCGAAGCATTATTTTTTGCGTATAGGTAATACAAAGCAAAGCCTAGTGCTTGCGCCTTAGTAGAAAGAGGGCTCAAATACAAGTTAGTGATCGGCTTTTTTAACGACTCCGCTTGCACTACTTCGTGGATTCGCTCAGCGGTAGAGAATGGATCGTTTACGGGAGCATAATATCGCTGCTTGCCTCTCCCAGTTGGAAACGCTGCTTCTGGAGCCTTACTAGCCCGAACAACACTCTCCTGATACATATCTGCTCTAAGAGAAGGAAACCCCCACAATGTAACTATATTTGCGAAGTCTTTATGCTCAGCGACTTGCTTGAGTAGTTCGTGATCATAGCCAATACCTAGGAGCAGAATATCGTTCGAGCTTTCATTGTTTGGCTCACCTTCAAACCCGGCGATTGATCGAACTAGCGTTACCGGACCAGCAGAAAAATTGGTATCATCTTTTTTCTGATATCGAACAGGTTCAGAATAAATTGCGTCAAACTTCAGAAGACCGTAATACTGTAGCAACTTGATCATAAACAATAAGTGCGGCCGCATAAATCCGGTTATATCAATACAGATTCGCTTACCTGCCAGAGACTGAGCGTACTTCTCAAAAAACTCGTTCAAAAACTCAGATTCTTCCATCTGCGACGAGTAGAACACCTCTCCGCTTACGGGATACTCAGATTCGTTAAACTGGTATTGTGGAAAAATCAGCCATAGTTTTAAGGACGCTTGACATTTATCGAACACGGCTCCAATTCGATCGCTCAAATTATATGCAGAAATGAATACATCATACTGGGCGTCAAGCGGCCAGCTGCCTTCTATCGGCAAGCGAGTTTTATAGAAGTAATCAAATCGCATCATCGTCACCAAAATCCAATGAAAGAGTGCCGTTGGTGGATAGCTCTTCCATATGCGGACGATTTAACTGAGCTCTCGACTTGCCAAAATTAGGAGCCTTCATACCTAAGGTTGCCTCGTTCAACTCCTTTTGAAAGCCTGAGCTGTCAAGCGTACCGAATATGGCTTCCGCTACGCCATGGGGCAAGCGGACATCTCCGCGAACAGATACGGGTAGATCCCACTTGGGCGACAGCATAGGGTTGAGTTGATATTTTTCATCGACGCGCTTGGAGTTTGCGTTGGGACGCCCTTTAGGGTGGCGAAAAATATATGACCAATTTTCCGCTCGTTTAAGATTGTATTTGGCGGCTTCTGACAGCTTAGACACATCCAAGCTGAAGGCCAATGGAGATACCTCAACTGGTTTTGAGGAAAAGCGCACTTCGCGGAGATATTCAGCTAAACGCTCTACTGCTCTCTGAACGTTAGGAACGTCCGCACCTGGCCTAGCGTCTTCGTCAAAGAAAAAGCCGGCGCTTTGTATGACAGCTTCGGCTTGAGTCAGGATTGGAATAGGCCCCTCTCGGAATGGGCGATCACCATTGAACGATGCCCATTTGTAAACATTTTGCAGTATTACCAACAGATTTCTTGGGACACAGGCTGACATTCTGACGAACGAATCGAATCCAGCATACATTGGAGTTGGTGACTGTTTGTAATCTCGATATAACTGAGCCAACAAATCTATAGCGAAGTGCCCGTATAAAGTTTTGTGCCGACCGGGTTCACCTGCAAGAAAACCTTTGCATTCTTCGGAAATTAATTCCGCTGACTTAGTTACGTCTTTTCCCCGATACCAGTCTTGGTAAAGCATGAAAATGTTAACTTTCTCAACCAGTGGATGCTCATGAACGCTGAGCAAAGAAATTATTCTTTTAGCGACAGAAGCAGTTGCGACGGTATTATTTGTCCCCTTTGAATGAAGCTGATCACGAAGCTTCTTAAAGTACGGGCGCTCGGATGACTTGGCTATTCCGACTAATTCTTTAGTGTGGCTACGATAGTAATCGTCTGAACTATACGTTTCAAAAAAACTCTGCAGCAACCCCTTAAGTTTTTGTTCACCCGGTTTATTCGCGAAACCTCCGTCCTCTAAACGCTTGGCGCATAATTCCCTTGAAAACTCTTTGAACGCCTCCCCTTTAGACCTCAGAATCTGATCCAAATATAATGCTTTAAACTCTGAACCCTCCTTGTTTTCTTCATCAGTACCGTAATTAGCAAGAGTTTTGATGCCGTACAATCGAGCACCAAGCCTAAAGGTGCAAGGATCCATTGAATGACGAATTAGAGTATTCAAAAACTTTTGTTGATCTACGGTTAAGTTCTCAACCTCATCCACCAAATATATAAACCGAAGTTTCTCGAATATCTTTATTCGTTTCGTTACGAGCGCCGGCACGCCAAAGAGCAAAGATCCGGGACTTAGCAGTATACTTACATTGAGCGTTCTAGTGAATACACAGTTATTTACACTCAGGTCGACAGCTTTCCGTAGTGAAACTATAAAATCCAGAAGGCCTGTTAGGGTATCTGGTTCTTGGGTTGGCTGCTCGTCCAGCAGCAGCAACACATCGCCAACCAAGGAGTTGAGCTCAAGCATTAACTTGTGATCGAACTTTGATAAATCTATCAATGTAAGTATCAGGTTTTCAACCAGTCGTAGCTCAAAATAATAATTAAACAGCGTCCCCCACTTTTCTCCGTCCTGGCCTTTCCCGGAGAATTTCCCCGTATCTAGGGTGTTAGCACGGAGGAAAATTCCGATATAGCCTTCGCTTACCAGACCTTTTATCGAATGATCCGGAAATCGGAGTTTTTGCACTGGGTAGGAGCAATATCGCATTAAGTGTGTCTTACCGCTCCCCTTACCTCCGAGAATATGCATTGACGTAATCGAAGTTGGTTCCAGCAAAGCCTGAAGTTCTTGCCCTTTAAAATCAACCCAAAAATCTTTTATCTGGAGGTCGGAATAGTCAGCAGCCCGAATAAGATCAAATGGATTAGTATTGTTTTCCATGATCACGCTCCATATTTCTTATCAAATCGTTTGAAAATCGGCACCCAAGAGGTTGATAGTGGATTATCGAACCACATAATTGGCAAAGAATTATCAGGGGTGTTGTGCAAGAATGAAAGTAGCAGCTGACCATTTTTATAGCCTAAAACATGATCGCTAGGTAGTAGCTTAGCGCCGTAACCCGCAGCGACATCTTGTGCACTTTGCTTGTCTAGACCATTGGGAAGGTTTGCAAATGCCCTTGCATTCGGCGAAAAGCATTTAAATGTTTCATCCAATTCAAACACGCAAGAAACGTTATCCCCAAAGTATTCTGGTTTTCTTGCCGTCTTCAAACCTTTAGTTGTAGCAAATAAAGCGTAGTAGTGACATTCGACCCCTGGAAAGCGGCGAATCTCTTTAAGTTTGTGCGAGAGATACTGTTCAATTTGCGAGCCAGACCCTAGCAAATCATCGATAAATACGTACCGCTTTATGCTTTTATCGTGCTGCGAAATTTGGACTTGCCCTTGATTATCACGGGTTAATTTGAAAATGTCACCGCTATCAATAAACAAATCCTTCCCTAGATCATTTATCTGCCTGAAATAGTACAGAAGATGAGGGCCGCTTTCTGAAGGATTTCCTACCCCGACGAATCGAGTCTTGAGACGTTCCTCTAAAAAAAGGGGCTCGATAATTCCAGGGTCTAAAGTATCGTTATTAGCACGACGGATTTGAGATGTTATTGGGTGTCGGTATAGTGTCTGATATACACACTTAAGCATCTCCCTAAGCAAATCAAGCCCAAAATAGTTAACTTGTGAAAGCAAGTGTAACGCGTGCAACTTTTCATTACTTTCATCTTTGAACTGGCCATTGAAATTTTCTAGCCAAGCTTCAACATCGGGCCAAGTTAGGCGAGAGTCCCAAGCTTGCTGAGAAAGAACTTCAATCTTACGCTTTAAGATGTCTTTTAGTTCCATTAAATAATCTTCCTCAAAACCAAGACCCACTCACGAGTTATAAGGCTGGCGGTTTTGTTGCGCTTGGTCATCAAACCTCTTGATTTGATCGAGTCGATAAGCTTCAGCCGTAGCTCCATACCCAAACTTTCACAAATCTCCAGCAAATAGTCTGAAGACATAAACTCATGCCCGCATACGATATTATTCCCAATCACCAAGACAAGTTGTCCGCCCGGCTTCAAAACTCTAAAAACTTCTGTAAGTGCCTGTCGCATCTCGATCAAATAGGTGGAGGCGATAGATGCTCGCAGAGGGTTGACTTCGTATACGTTTCTTAAGATTTTGTCAGCTTCGTCTATTCCTGTGCTAGAAAAGCTCATGTATTTCTGCTTTGGTATGTGCTCTCTACCAATATTTTGGTCTTCGAGACCGCGAAGCTCGCAAGGCTTCGCATACTCTAGCCAGCCTAAGTTAAGGCTAGTCGCCCTAATGTACTTCTGCGCTCCTGCATACGGCGGAGAAGTTATCACTAAGTCTATGGAGCTAGAAGCTAAGGGTTGTCCCGACTCAACAACTAATCTGCGCGCATCTTTTCCCGCCAGACAAGGTCTATGCGTGCCGCTGTCCATGGCGGATAATTCGCGCATGCGTTTTAGGTTTGATTCGAACTGCTCCGAGAAAAAATCAATTACGCTTATAGACTTGCGATCCCTTCGACCTGGATAGTCTTTGATTTTTACTGGGACTGATAACCGTGGATCCGCCAAACTGCTTTTTCTTGTAATCGCTGAAAATGTGACCAGCAGAAAGTCTTTAATTATGCCACTAGGTTGATGGCCTATAGCTGCTTTAAGTCGACTTAGATGCTTGATGGTTTCAGGAGTGTACCAGTGCTCGATATTTACGATTTCAGGATGAGACCGAGTACGATTTTTTTTGAAGTCTGAAAGGCACTGTTTAAACGCCTCGGTAAGATCCTTTTCACTAACAAGGGTCGTCTTTGCTGAAGTTATCAAACGCGCTAATGGGTTAGCATCAGCATAGAACGCCTCACGACCGGATAGCATTGCCTCTAAAGCAACTGTTCCTGTGCCTGAAAAAGGGTCAAGCACCCGACCTGATAGGGGGCAGACCCGATCTGACGCCAAGAAGAAGTGCGCAATGTGTGGCAAAAGCTTCGCTGGGTAGCTATGAATGTAGTGCGTCGCACGCTCTCCGACCTTCATCCATGGCACGAGCTCTCGGAATGAGACCTCCTGGGCCTCTCCCGAATTTATGAAGTTGGCGAGTAAGCGGTCAAGGATGGCATCAGTGGAGAACGGATACCCCTTACCTCGCCACTGGACGAATTTATTCATTCCCGTTTGCTCTAGCGAAGCACTCAAAAGAAGCTGGCAAGGTTTTTTCCGTTTGTTTGATCGTTTGTAAATACGTTTAGCAAGACCCGATGCAGTCAGAGCCTCCATTTTGGAGCGTATCCTATCATCGGTGAGGGCTGGACGCTCGGTCGTCACCTTTACAACGGCCGTTTGGGGCGAACGCATATCGCTGATCGGAAGGCCCCTCAAAAGTTGAGCTCTGTTCCTCTCTGCTATAGACCAATATGTTACACAGATCCGCGTTGTTACACCGAATATCGGGATTGCTCTTGACCAATGTTACTCAGAATTTATTCTTTAAATTCAATGGCTTGAGGAATTCTGTTACACCAGTAACACCTGTAACACGACATTTATTAGGTATCTGCCCCCGCCCCCCCATAATAAAAGCTCCCACCGCGATGAACATGCCAGCGAGAGCGGGGACCCGATGAGGGAATCAGCGTCGGAAACCCGCAGGACTTGTTAGCGGGCAGGCACTCAGCTTAGTGAACAGTGAACCGGGTGAACACCCAGTTCACCAGTGCAGTTGCACAGATCATGTGAGGTCACTGGGGACCCTGAGCGTTTCTAAATGACACGGGGCATAAAACCCGCGCGTTCGTGTTAGCTGCTGGATTTTTGAAGTTGGTTGACAGGTTGAGGGAGTTGACTCGGTTGACGATCACCATGCGTCCGGTATCAGCACCATAAAGTGGCATCCTTACCAACACGGTAATGATGCCCTGTTTTCTTCAAGATCCTTTCAATTTCAACGTTGAAATTTCAGTAAGCTGGGGAAACTACCGCTAACAAGATCTCGCGGGTTTCCGACCCCGTACTGAGAGATAAAGCTCAGGGTCCCCGGCAGGTTTTCAATCAGGCTAGACCTAAGGTCTGTTCCTCTCACTTGCTCACTTCGCTCGCATGCGAATCATGAAGCAGATAAGCTGCGCAGCTCACTACGTAACTCATCAAAATGGACTTCAGATGACGACTAAGGTCAGCAACCCCCTCACCGTTGTAGCTATATTTTCGACTCTCGCTGAAGGCTTCGCGACCATCTCTCTGATAAATCTTCCTCCTGAAATACAGTCCGTCTTCGTGTATTTCGTGATGATTTTCCCAGTGCTCATCGTCGGCGTTTTTTTTGCACTGCTGAACTGGAATCACACCGTCCTATACGCCCCAAGCGACTTTGAAAACGAAGAGATGTATATCGAATCGCTTAAGTTGAAGGAACGTGTAAAAACCGAGGTCATCGGCAGCTTGACCGATGCAGTCGGTGGCGAGGTCCAGCTATCTCCGGAGCAGGTGCAAAGAATTACAGAAAAGGTCGGGGGAGCAGTTGAACAGGCGACAATGGACTCTCGCAAAGAGAAAATTCTGAGCCTTCTGGTCGATGGAGAACTTTCGACTCACGAGGTTTACGAGCGGATGAATATCAGCAAAGTGTATGTCTATAGGCTCCTAGGGGAGCTCCATACTGATGGCAAAGTTGACCAGCGTAAGGAAGGCCGCCACGCATTTTGGTCCCTGCCATGATTGCTCGAAATGACTACTATCTAGGACGACAAGCATGTTTTGGAAGCGATACAAGACGGTCCGCGTAGAGATCACCACGCCTATCAGCATCAAGCAGCCTCTGGACACAGAATCCTCTAGCCAGGGTAAAGAGGCGGCAAAGCGCGAAAAAAGGATAGATGCTGACCTAACATTCAAATTCGCAACATTCACGTTCTTGATCCTGCAGGCAATACTGATCATCCGAGGATACCTAGAGCTCGCAGCCTATTATGAGCAATTCGGTATAGCGACAAGCGAGCTGGACCTGAGCACCCCCACGCTTTTGGTATACGGGTACAGCTACACTTTTTCCGGGCTAATGGCCGCGATAGATCTGATCCCTATCATTGGAGCCTTCATTCCGACAGCGATATTTATCGCTATCGGGGCAGCGGCCACGTTTCTCTACGTCGCAATGCACCAAGCAAGCCCCATTAAAGACAGGCTTCAGAGCAGCTTGTTGGTTGGCACAGCGCTCTTGCTGATATTCATTGCCCCAGTGTTAGCTGTTCATAACGGTGTCGATAGAGCCGAACGACGTTACGAGGCTGAGACCGGCGTCAAGGCAAGCTACGGAATATTCCCTGAGCACAGCATTGTCACGGATCAGAAGGAAACGCTCACGGGACGAATAGTCGTGGCTGATACGAAGTCCACTTTCATCCAGGTTAAAGATACCGTTTATAAAATCGATAATGCCTCAAACCGCGTAATGAGGAAGACACTGATCAAGCCAAAGCTACCAAAAGAGAGTGGGAAATCGCCCCTTGGCGGCAGGTCAAGCTCGGCTGAAAACAGTTAGCAGGATGAGCCGTGTATGCCCACATGTATGCCTATGGGATAAAACAAAAATAAAAATCAATGAATACAATAGCTTAAAGTCTAGGTTCAAATGACTGTGTACCACCAAGTACCTGCTTCGTGACATCATCGATGCTCATGAAGCAACAAGAAGCCCGCCTAGTGCGGGCTTTCTTGTTTTTGGCGTTTGCACATTCTTTATCTCTACGTACCAAGGGATCCTGGCTCCAGCCCCAATGCGCCTTACGGCTCTCTGGATTCCGCATTCGACGCTCACAGCAATCAGCGAGCAATCAAAATGGATATGGCAGCATTTTATCGTTCTTACAATTTGCCCTTCTCCGTCCAGACATCATGTCTTGGGCATGGACTTTCTGTTTGTATTGTAAATCCTGCCAACTTTCTGAAACACGATAATTCGATCAAGAGTCCGCCAGGAAAAATAGATAATATCATCGCTTCCGAACAACTCTGAGTATGATATCAATCTCCTGTAATAGCATCACCGAACATATCATATTTGCTGCCAACAAAAAGCTCTACTCAGCGCCCATAACACTGGTATGCCCAATAAAAAATTAGCAACTTATGAAACATGGAGCTATTAAGCACGCCGCGCCGCTGGGAGTGACTTCACTTTCAAGCGGTAATTAGACAGATAACTTTTCCAAAACAATTTCGCAGAGCGGCACGCCTGACCCAATATCCCGCGAGACAGCGCAATCAAAAAGCTCGAGACATTTGATTTCTTCAAGCGAAATTACTATTGTACCGCTGCCGAAAATGCAATTCATGACCGCACACCCATTCGTTTTTCACTGGTAGGGATACCCGATGCGTTGCCTTCTAGCCCTGAGCTTTTTGTTTTTCCCATTCCTCGCCTCTGCCGCCTCTCCAAACTGCGAAACATACCTGTCGAGCTGGGCCAAGACATTGCATCCGACGTTAGCCTTTGACAAGCAGCGTTCCGCATGTAAAACGGCCAATGATGATCCCGACCACACACTGGCAGTTCTGGTTCTTGTTGAAGAAAAAGCTGAGGTAGAAGATGACCCTGAAGGTTTGGTCACCTATGGCCTGGAGATCATAAGCGCTAAAAAGGGTGTGATAGAGAGCCATGTTTACGAGAGCAATGCTATCGAGATTTCTCTGTTCAAGTTTTCCGGACTTAGTCTTGACCCGACCAGCTATCAGCTCAACCCGGACGCTTATACTTTTGGAGTCATTTTAAAACACAACATGGCGATTGAGCCTTTCACCCGTTCCATAACACAACTTAATTTTTATACCATTGAAGGAAAAAAGGTGCGAAAAATTCTTGAGATGGAGAAAGACATAGCGTCCGCCGAACAAAATCCCGATAGCTGCGCAGGCAGTTTTTTAGAGGGGCACCTTACTCTAAGTATTGGCAACAACAGCAATCACGGGTATGCCGATCTGGAGGTGGCGGAAAAAGTAATCGCTACCGAAAAAACGGATACGGGTAATGGCTGCACTAAAGAAGAAAAGCCTACCTCGAACGAATACGTACTGATCTATAACGGCGAACGCTACAACCCAAAGTATTGATAGATAACTCTCAGCACCGCGGCGGGTTGCGGGCTTTCTTGTTTTGGGCGTTCGCCAATCTCAACACTGCCTCATCTTGCGTGCTCCTATCGCTTTTGATTCCCGACCCAACAGCGCATAACTGTATGGATTGAGGAGCTTTCTGTGGACTGTCCGTCTGGCTGCGAACTCAACCCACGTGAGAGCGAATTTATTCGCGAAGGGGTGACACATCCTGTGCGCATGTATCGCCTGAGCATCGCCTCCCAAATGGAAGTTGAGCGCCACCTTGATCCGTCCCGCGGGTCAGCCATGAGCCAGAGATCGTAGCCAACCCGCGCGGTGTTTATCAGGCGTTGACCTTATCCAGCCTCACTTCCATCAACTCCAGCACATCACAGCTGTCTTGCAGCAACAGGAAAGCAGCCTCAGCGACGTGAGCCAGTTGATCTTCATCGGAGTCCTTGGTCGTGGTGCTGGCCAAGCAGCTCATCAGATTTTTGACTGCGCGCAAGCGTTGCGTGGCGCAGAGGTGCAGGTCGGCCATTGGGGCTTCGGGGTTTATGAAGAGGACGGAATTGGGATATTGATTCAGCGGAGTATGTTGGGTCATGAAGGAATCCAGAGGGTAATGGCTAAACTCGCCACCCGTCTCGTCGCCAAACGAAATCAGGTGGCAACTGTGCGCAGGTTGGCGAACCGGTCATACCCACCCGGCAGACCCGAAGGTCTCCCGCGCACAGCCGCCATAAATGTCGCCCGCACGAAGTGAAGACAACCAGCAACTGAAGCTGTTGAAAAGGTATGAGCCGGATCGCCAAATCCGGTCGCTGATGTGCAGCGACGGAGCGAATGATAGGTGCGAGGTTTGCCTGGTGCAACCGCTGTTAAATCGATGTTGAAACTGAGTGAAATCGCTTCATTGATAAGCCTGGATCTGAACCCACATGATGCTGGTCTAGAATCAGCACTGACGCTTGATGGCTTACAGGAGCACCACAGTGAAAACTCACAACGTCCATGGAGACAAGAAACACCTGACCCAGCCCGTCGTTGCGGCTGCGGATGGCGAAACAATCATCATTGCCAAGACTGAATCTCCAGTCACTAAACTGATGCCTACAACCTCTAAGCGACGCGGAATGCTGCCCGATATGAGGTTTAATGCTGAGGCTTTCGAAGCCATGGATTCAGAAATTGCTGATTTGTTTAAGTAAAAAATGAAGCTGCTGCTCAACACTTACGGGACGATCACACAGACCAGCCCTCATCTTTCCGTGCAAGAGGGGCCGTCCCGTCTTCGACGCTGCGTTGTCGCGTGGCAACAGGCTCCTACAGGCGGAAAGTATTCCATCAGATGGTTAAATTTTGTTTGATGAGACCCCGGCAATGCGGGCTTGATCCCACCCGCTCAATAACCGCAAATTATTCAAGTAAACGCCCCACCTGCGGACATTCTGTGAACGCAACCTTCGTTCAATTCACTAAGGCAGCCAACCCCGATGGCCTTTGTATTAGTTTTCATTGGTTTTCTGGCCTTTGTGTCGGGCTACATTGTCTCGCTTGAAGACAGGCTTCAGCGCGATGGAAAGTTTTGCCCGTTCAGTGTGCGAACAAACCTCAAGGCATCTGTACGAGCACGCAAAATCTTGACCTGGCTGGGAATGCTGATCTGGCTGATAGCGGGTGCATGCTACCTCTGGGGGCCACCGCTGGAAGCTTCGCCGGATGACCAACTCGGTGGACTGGGCGTTATCGGTCTTATCTTCGCGTTCATGTATTGGGGCCGCGCGCGAGAGCATGAACTCCAGAAAACCGGAGCCTCGACCGACTCATACGCTTATCAGGATGCAATCGAGCCTCATGAATGGTGGCCGATTACGTTCCGGGCTTTGGTTGATGTCGCGAAAATTCTGCTCTTTCTGGTATTGATGTATGGGATCAAGCGGTTGATCAACCTCTAGTCCGGGCGGTCTCGCGGCGGAGCTTCCCAAGCACTGCCAACACCGCACTCAGCCGTCCCTCCTCCGACAAATCACCCTCCAGCCTGAACACCTCACACCTGCGCTGCTCAAGCCAAGCCCGATGCTGCTGCAAACTCCGACCCGGCTCGGTACCGCTGTCGTACTGCGCGGCCCATGCGAGAAACTCGGGCCTGGCCACACCAAAGCGTTGCTCTTCGCGCAGCTTGAGTCGGGCGAGGCGCACATCGCTTGGGAGGTAGAGGAAGACCACTAGATCGAAGGCATCTTCAAGCTCTCTACCCCAGCCCATCACCGACCCGGAAACGACCGTATCGATACTGGCTCGCATATCGGCCAGCAATGCGACGCCACGCTGATCTTTCGCGACCATTTGCTGATAGGGAGGGTGGGTGGGCAGCCACTGATAATCATCACCCTCCAGATGCTGCGCCGATAATGCATGGGAAAGGTCGCGACCTAATGTCGAGGTGCCGGAACCAGGTGCTCCGGTGATAAGGATGTGCATATTTTCGGGCCAACCAGATGCTGAAAAAGGGTATGTCTGAGAACAAGGTCTGGATGCTAGTTGATCAGTTCATGACGATCTATTGAACAGATGCCTTGACCTCAACCTAACTAGAGGTCTGAGACTGCCGACTCTTCCATCAGGAGTCAGCACATGTCCAAATCCGATATTGCCCCTGCTTTCCAGTTATCCAATCCACCAGGCCTGTACGATCCCAGCCCGAATGGGTACTCCCATGCCGCCCAATTGCAGCCTCAGGCGCGGCTGTTATATATCGCCGGGCAAGGCGGTGAAGACTCACAGGGCAAGCTCTCGTCAGTGTTTGCCGAGCAAGCCAGACAAGCACTCGCCAACCTTGCCACTGCGCTGCAATCCAGAGGCGCAAGTTTCGATCATGTGTTCAAACTGACGTTGCTGATCGTTGATCACGGCCAGGAAAAACTGAGCACGTGGGTCGAGGAGATTGATCGGGCATGGGGCGAGTCGATGAAGCCTGTGTGCACGTTGATTCCGGTGCCACGCCTTGCGCTGGACGGGATGCAGATCGAGATTGATGCTGTTGCGGCCATTCAGTAGCAGGTTGTACGACGCCTTCCATGCTGTCTCCAAACAGACATTGGATCTGTAGGGGCTCACCGAGGTTACGAGGCCAGCGATAGCGGAGTGTCAGACGAACCGCCATCGCTGGCCTCGTAACCTCGGTGAGCTCCTACAGGATTTGAATCAATTGAGAATCGCATTTCAACGGATAAGCATGAACTCAATACACCCTGAAAATCATCGGGATTATCCCCATCGTCGCCAATCTGGCCGATATGCGGCATGGAAATACCGAAAGCGTCCCGGATGCGACACCACAACACCTTGACAATAATCGGAAATAATTTGTCGCATCTTTTTCAAACCTGATAGCATCCTGCTACCCGTGATGAGCAGACGATACTTGAGTATCGCGCCTCAATGCTGTGCTGGATGAATGTTGTTCATGCAGTCGCACCTACGCAAACGATCACAATTAGAGCAACCCTTGAGGTCTGCCAGCCCTGTTTCAGATTGCGCGCTAGCGCCTGAGACGATCGCGAGTTGTACGTTGACTGGTAATGTATGCCTTTTACGTTAACCGTCGCCGGTTGGAAACCACCAACCATCGCGCTTCGTTGAAACGATCCGGAACCTGAAAACGTCGCCGTTAGTGTCCTTCAAACGAGGGCGAATCCGGCTGCGCGCTATTCACGTTGGCTAAAGGAGTTGCACAGCAGGTCGAGGCTTTCGATTTCCGATAGCACCGTCCGGGGTTTTCTTGTGAGCATTCATAGGGGCCTCACCATGTTGTTGAATAAACCAACGTCACGAAGAAAGTTTCTGCTTTCTTCTTTGATTGCATTACCTGCGATAGGCGTCGCCATTAAAGGCCTGAGCGCTGCGGAAGCAGCGGAGATGGTTGCGCCGAAACTCGAAGAATATCGCCCGACTTTTTTCAGTGCGGCTGAATGGGCTTTCATCATGGCGGCCTGTGATCGCCTGATCCCCGCCGGTGGCCGTGGGCCTGGCGCGCTGGAAACCAACGTCCCAGTGTTTATCGATCAACAACTGGCCAGCGATCTGGGCAGTGAGATCTACCTGGAAGGTCCTTTCAAACTCGATGCCCCAGCGGAAATGGGTTATCAGATTCCTTATCGTCCGCAAGAGATCTATCAAAAAGGCATCAAGAGCGTTGACGCCTTTTGTCAGGACAAACACCAGAAAAACTTTGCGTCTCTGGATGCCGCGAAACAGGAAGACATCCTGAAACAGCTGCAAAAAGGCGAAGTGAGCTTCAAGGCATTTGGCGAAGACGTGCTCAAGTCCAAACAGTTCTTCGGTGAACTGTTGAACCACACCAGGCAGGGCTATCTCTCGGACCCGATCTACGGCGGCAACAAAGGCATGAAGGCCTGGATCGCCATCGGTTTCCCCGGAGCCCGCGCCAGTTACGTGGAGTGGGTGACACAGCACAACGTCAAGTACCCCCTCGGCCCGGTCAGCATCAGCGGCCTGCGCGGTTGATCTCCCTTCGCCTAGCATTTCCAGGATAGTTTTCTCATGGCAAATATTACTAATGACGAAGTCGACGTAGTCGTCGTCGGCCTCGGCTGGGCTGGCTCGTTGATGAGCATCGAACTGGCTCAGGCCGGTTTGAAAGTACGCGCTCTGGAGCGCGGTGAAGATCGTAACAACACCGACTTCGCCTATCCAAAACCAGCAGATCAATACGCCTACGGCATACGCAACAAGATCATGGCCACCCCGAAAGCGGCCGCGATGACCGTGCGCCACACCGCCAACGACGTCGCGCTGCCGACTCGCAAGTGGGGCGCTTTTGAACCAGGTACTGGCGTGGGCGGCTCGGGCCTGCACTGGACCGGCGTACTGATTCGTCCGACCCCGACCGATATCAAGCTCAAGACTTATGCAGACCAGGCGTACAAGCCGGGCATCCTGCAAGAAGACATGCGCATCGGCGATTACCCGTTCACGTGGGATGAAATCGAACCGTTCCTGGACAAGTTCGACAAGATCTGTGGCCTGTCGGGTAACACCGGCAACCTGCAAGGTCGCATCATCGAAGGCGGTGACCCGTTCGAAGGCCCGCGTTCCAGCGCCTTCCCCCTGCCGCCTCTGGAAGACACCCTGAACTGCAAGATGTTTGCAGACGTAGCCCGCAAGATGGGCTACCACCCGTTCCCGAACCCGTCGGCAAACGTCTCTCAGGCGTGGACCAACCCGTACGGCAACCAGATCGCGCCTTGCAACTACTGCGGTTACTGCAGCAAGTACCCGTGCCTGAACTACTCGAAAGCTTCGCCGCAAACAGCAGTGCTGGATTCGCTCAAGCGCATGGAGAACTTCTCCTACCGGGTTAACGCCAACGTGCTGAAAGTGGAACTGCACCCGGACGGCAAGACTGCCAAAGGCGTGACCTACGCCGACGCCGACGGCAATCTGGTGTTCCAGCCTGCGGGCATCGTCGTGTTGGCAGGCTTCCAGTTCGTCAACGTGCGCCTGATGCTGTTGTCCGGGATCGGCAAGCCTTACGACCCGATCACCGAGACCGGCACCGTGGGCCGTAACTATGCGTTCCTGAGCAACGGCGGTTCCACGCTGTTCTTCAAGGACAAAGAGTTCAACCCGTTCGCCACCGCCGGTGCTACCGGACAAATGTTCAACGACGTTTCGCCGGGCAACTACGACGGCGCGGCGCTGGGCTTCATTGGCGGCGCGAAGATCCACAGCTCCCAGGCCACCGGCGCACCCATCGGTACAGCGCTGCCAAGCGGTACGCCAGAATGGGGTCAGGGCTGGAAAGACGGCATGCAGGACTGGTACGGCCACTCGATGAAAGTGAGCATTACCACCAGTTGCCAGTCGTATCGCGGCCATTACGTGGACCTGGACCCTACCTACAAAGATCCATGGGGCCTGCCACTGTTGCGTATCACCTTCGACTGGAAACAGAACGAGCTGAAACTGCAGCAACACCTGCGCAAGATCGTGCTGGATATCACCAAGGAACTGGGCCCGGACAGCTACAGCGAAAGCTTCCTGTCGATGGACTCCCATTGGGACATCACCAAGTACGTGTCCACCCACAACGTGGGCGGAGCGGTCATGGGCGACGACCCGAAAACCACGGCACTCAACCGGTACCTGCAAAGCTGGGACGTGCATAACGTCTTCGTACCGGGCGGCAATGCCTTCCCGCAGAACTTCCAGGCCAACCCGACGGCCTTGATCGGCGCTATTACCCTGTTCTCGGCCAAGGCCATTGTTGAGCAGTACATCAAAAACCCTGGCCCACTGGTTCAGGTATAAGGAGCGAGAACATGACATCCAAATCCCGCTCCCGGCTGCTGGCACTGCTGGTGGTCTGTGTGGTGCTTGCGCTGCTGGCCTGGCTGGTCAGTGTGTTCCTCAACAAATCGGGTGACGCGGCTGCGCAGATGACTCAGGAAGTAACGCCTGAACTTATCAGCAAAGGCGCTTACCTGGCGCGCGCTGGCGACTGTGTGGCGTGCCACACCGCTCACGATGGCAAAACCTTCGCGGGCGGCCGTGGCATCGAGTCGCCAATCGGCACGATCTACGCGACCAACATCACGCCGGATAAGGACACCGGTATCGGTGGCTGGACCTATGGCGACTTCGAGCGCGCGGTACGTCGCGGTGTGAGTCACGATGGCAGCGCGCTGTACCCGGCGATGCCGTTCCCGTCGTATGCCAAGGTCTCGGATGAAGACACGCAGGCGCTTTACGCGTACTTCATGAAAGGCGTTGAGCCAGTCAAGCAAGCCAATCAGGCCAACGATATTCCGTGGCCGCTGTCGATTCGCTGGCCGCTGGCTTACTGGCGTACGTTCTTCTCGCCGACACCTGAGTCCACTGTTACACCTGTTGCGGGCACCGATCCACAGCTCGTTCGCGGCGCGTATCTGGTACAAGGCCTAGGCCACTGCGGTTCTTGCCACACACCGCGTGCGCTGACCATGCAGGAAAAAGGTCTCGACGAGAAAAGTACCGACTACCTGACGGGCGCTCTGCTCAACGACTGGGCTGTGCCTTCGATCCGTGGCGTTGCTCACTGGTCGCAGGACGAAATCGTCGACTACCTGGGTTCTGGCCGTAATGCCAAAGCGTCGGTTGCCGGTGAGATGACTGACGTTGTAGCCAACAGCACGTCGCACATGACCGATGAAGACCTGCATGCGATGGCGGCTTATCTGAAGTCGTTGTCTGGCCCCGCTGACAAGAATGGCGAAACTGTTTATCAGCACAACGCTGAACGCAGTGCCGCCACGGCCAACAAACTGACCGCAGCCAAAGACCTGACACTGGGCGAACGTCTGTACCTGGACAACTGTGGCGCGTGCCACTTTGTCAAAGGTGAAGGCGCTTCACGGATCTTCCCGCGTCTGGACGGTGCTTCGATCATCAACGCAGAAAACCCGACCGCGCTGGTTCACGTGATTCTCGCTGGCGCAAAAACGCCATCCACCGCGAGAGGCCCGTCGATCCTGCCGATGCCAGGTTTTGCTGAGCGCATGAACGACGCCGAAGTAGCCGAACTGGCGACCTTCCTGCGCCAGGGCTGGTCCAACCAGGCGCCTGCGGTGTCTGCGAAACTGGTTCAGGAAGTCCGCACGGCCCTGGCCGAAGGGCATCCGAAGCAACAGAAAAAGCTTGAGGCCAGCAACGAGAAGTAAGTCTTACTCGTTGTAGTCAGAGCTGTTCAGAGAGCCCGCCTTGTGCGGGCTTTTTGTTGGTGGGTAGGTGCGCGCTATAAATGATAACGGGGCGCGTCTTCTGGCTACTTCTCATGTATCGCGGGCAAGCACCGCTCCCACAGGTTTGATACAGCACCCAGTGCGTGAGTCAGGCGCAAAACGTGTGGGAGCGGTGCTTGCCCGCGATACATGAGGCGCGGTCGGAAGACACACCGCGTTATCGTTTATTTTCGGGATGCGGCTCGGGCCATTCACCGCTTACAAATATTGGTACTCACCTGTAGGAGTGAGCTTGCTCGCGATGAACGATGACACGGTGTAGCTGACAAACCGAGTCGCCTGCATCGCGGACAAGCCTCGCTCCAACAGGTTTACGGGCCAACATAGAATCTCCCACAGGGCCGCACTATCAGGGCCTACTTACGCCGCGGCCGCGACACCACCGACTCAATGTTCTTGCGCCCGATCAGCATGGGCTTTTCAGGCTGTTCCTGGGCCAGCCATTTGAACATCACCAGACAATCCACCAACCCCAACCGCGCATGCTGGTAAGCACGCGGCAACCGGCCAACGATGTCGAACCCGAGCTTCTGCCACAGCGCCACCGCCACTTCGTTGCTCGCCACCACCGAGTTGAATTGCATGGCCAGGAAACCGCTTTCAGTGGCGACCTTTTGTGAGTGCTCACACATCAACCGCGCTACCCCACGACCACGCGCCGCTTCGGTGACCATATAGCCGCAATTGCACACATGACTGCCGGGACCTGCAGCGTTGGCTTTGAGGTAATAGCTGCCGAGCAGTACGCCCTCCTCCTCAGCAATGAACGTGCGCAACGGCATTTCCAGCCACAGGTGCACAGCCTGCTCACGGGTCAGCTGCGGATCGTAGGCATAGGTTTCCCGGGCGGCGATCACGCTCTGGAAAGTGGGCCAGAAGAGGTCGAAGTCTTCGGCGGTCATGGGCCGGATGTTGATCATTGGGCAACCTTGGAGATGTGAGTCAAAGGGGAAGTTTCAGGCCTGTCGCGCAATGTGCAAAGAGGCGACCTCGCTGGACACACCTCTGTAGGAGCTGCCGCAGGCTGCGAATAGCGGTGTGTCAGGTATAACTGATCGCAGCCTTCGGCAGCTCCTACAGGGGCCGCATATCAGTTGAAACTACCCCAACAGATGCTTGGAAATGAGCCTGGAGACTTCAACCATTGAAGTCTTCCCGGTGAACTCGAACTTCACTTTGCCCAGCGCGGAAAAGTAGATTTCAAGCTCCGAGTCCAGATCGAAGGTGCCGGAGGTTTCGATGGAGTAGGCAACGATATTTTTGTACGGCAACGAGGTGAAGTCTTTCTTGCTGCCGGTCAGACCTTGCACGTTGACGGCGATGATACGCTTGTTGGTAAACACCACGCCGTCGCGCATGGATTTGTAGGAATCAATGACCTGCTCACCGTCCAGCAACAGCGCCGTGACACGCTCGGCGTATTCATCGTTCTGTTTGAGTTTGAAGAAGCCCTTGTTATTGAAGTCGATCATCCACTGCGCCTCGCTTGTAAAGTAATCTTCCCGGATCCAGCGGGCATGTTCAGGCAGCGCCGCATCGGTTTCAACAAGAGAATATCCGTATGGCAAAAACCACGACCGACCTGACAGCCCGCGACGTGTATCAACTCCTGAAAGACATCGCTCTCGAAACGCGAACGTTGCACGCGGTGGACAGCCGAAAGGGGCAAATTGAAATCGAGGTGGATGGCTGGCAGCTCACGCTGGTCAGTGAGGACAACAAACTGAGCCATTGCCAGGCCTGCCGGTCCCCCGAAGGCAGTCACGTGACCGCAGACAGTTGGCAGCGCTACGGCACCGACCCGGTCAAGCTGCTGAGTATCTGGGAACATCAACAACTGCAGCGCCTGCTGAAGTTATCTTCGACTCAGGAATGAGCTCCGACGACCCGGTTCACTGTCTTCAGCGCAGCGCGCAGTGTTGGCATGTCCACCGAGCCGAGGGCTAGGCGGATGGCATGCGGCACCTGTGCAGACACCGCGAAAGGCTCGGCTGTGGACACCGAAATATTCTCGCGCATCAACGCCGCCGCAACCTGATCCGCTCGTGCATCTTCGGCCAATGGCAGCCAGGTGAAATACGAGCAGGGATGCCGGACGCAATTCACCCCGCTCAACAGCTCATCCGCCAGCGATTGTCTTGATCGGGCATCTGCACGCTTTTGCGCCTCCAGCCTGCTGACAGTACCGTCGTCCAGCCAGCCGGTTGCAATCGCTGTCATCACCCCGGCCGTGTTCCAGCTGGTGGCTCTGATAACACGTTCGAGCGCACTGACCCGCGCGACCGGGGCAGCGATGAATCCAAACCTAAGCCCGGTGGCGACGCTTTTCGACAGGCCTGACACATACACCGTGCGCTCCGGTGCCAGGTGCGCCAGAGGCGGTGGTGGGTTGGGTGCAAGAAAGGCGTAGGCCGCGTCTTCGATGATATGCAACGTATGTTGCCGCGCAATCCGTACCAGGCGCTCGCGCTGCTCGATCCCCATCACCCAGCCCATGGGGTTATGCAACGTCGGCATGCTATAGATCCCCTTCACGGTTCTCTGTCGGCAGAGTTTCTCCAGGGCATCCAGATCAGGCCCTGAATCCATCACAGGGACAGGCAAGACTTCCAGGCTCAGGGACTCAGCCAACACCTTGAAACCGGGATAGGTCAGCGCATCAGCCGCAACGACGTCGCCGGGTTTGAACAGCGCCATCATCGCCACCGTCAAACCATGCTGAGCGCCATTGACCAACAACACCTGACCGGCCTCAACGATCAGCCCGCGACTGCGCAGATGACGTGCCACGGACGCTCGCTCATGGCTTCGCCCGGCATGCGGCTGGTAGCGCAACAGCGATTCCAGATCACCGGACAATGCCAGCTGGCGCAGCGCCGTGCGCAACAGCTCGGCCTGCCCCGGCAAGGACGGATAGTTGAAATTCAGGTCAATAACGCCGGTCGCGACGTCCGGCTGATCAATGCCATGCCCCGACGGCAACGAAGTCTCCCGAACGAACGTGCCCCGCCCTGCTTCGCCACTCACCAGGCCCATGGCCTCCAGCTCGGCATAGACCCGAGACGCCGTGGCCAACGCCAACCCCTCGGCCATGGCCAGGGTTCGGTGTGTGGGCAGGCGTGTTCCCGGCGGCAAGCGCCCCGAACGAATGTCCGCGGCGAAGGCGTCCACCAGTGATTTGTAGCGGGCCAGTGGCATGTCGAACTGTATCCATGACAATTTTTTGATTGTACTGATACTCAGCCCTAGGATGCCTTTACGCAACCCCGCCCGGAGAGTGGCCCGCATGGAACAGGCATCTGCACCGAAAATCGTTTCCATGGAAAATGCCACCCGAGGCTGGATCAACGGCCTCATCGGCGTAGTGATTTTCAGCGGCTCGCTCCCTGCGACTCGCGTTGCCGTACTGGAATTCGACCCGGTGTTTTTGACGGTAGCCCGGGCAACCCTCGCAGGCGTACTGGCCCTGTGTATGCTGCTGCTGTTCAAAGAGCAGCGTCCGGCTCGCCATCAATTGTTGTCGTTAGTGATCGTTGCCATTGGAGTCGTCGTCGGCTTCCCGTTACTGACCGCGTTGGCGTTGCAGCATGTCACCTCCGCGCACTCCATTGTCTTCCTCGGTTTGCTACCCCTGACGACGGCTCTATTCGGCGTGTTGCGCGGGGGCGAGCGGCCGCGTCCTGCTTTCTGGTTATTCTCGGTGCTGGGCAGCTTGACGGTGGTCGGCTACGCCATTTCACAAGGCCTGAACGCTTCCGCGACAGGCGACGTGCTGATGCTGCTGGCGATTCTGGTCTGCGGCCTGGGTTACGCCGAAGGGGCCAAACTCTCCAGAACACTGGGTGGCTGGCAGGTGATCAGTTGGGCACTGGTGCTGTCATTGCCGGTCATGGCCTTGCTGAGCCTACTGCTGAGTCCAGCGTCATTTTCGAGCATCAGCCCGCCTGCCTGGTTGAGCCTGGGCTATGTATCGCTGTTCAGCATGTTGATCGGTTTCGTGTTCTGGTATCGCGGCCTAGCACAGGGCGGGATCGCTGCGGTTGGGCAGTTGCAATTGCTCCAACCGTTTTTCGGACTGGCGCTGGCGGCGACGCTGCTGCATGAGAACGTCAGCGCCGGAATGCTTGGGGTGACGGTTGCGGTGATTCTTTGCGTGGTGGGTGCGAGGCGGTTTGCCCGGTAGCGAGTAGAGATTGCCCTGCACCCTGGCACGGCGCCAAACAGGAGGGAGCGAACGTGTTCGCGAGGCGTCAGGCCTGAACCACCGGGTAAAGCCTCTCGCCAACAAGTTGCCTCCTACCTGGAGCGGCGCTATCTGATTACCCTGCACCCTTGCGCGGCGCCAAACGGTAGGAGCGAACTTGTTCGCGAGGCGTCAGGTCTGAACCACCGCGTAAAGCCTCTCGCCAACAAGTTGCCTCCTACCTGGAGCGGCGCTATCTGATTACCCTGCACCCTTGCGCGGCGCCAAACGGTAGGAGCGAACTTGTTCGCGAGGCGTCAGGCTTGAACCAACGCGTAAAGCCTCTCGCCAAAAAGTTGCCTCCTACCTGGAGCGGCGCTATCTGATTGCCCGCTGCTTGATAACAGAAAGCCGACCGAATCAATCCAGCGCAACAGTCTTGCCTTCGAGCGTCAGGCTGTCAGCACGCATTTCATTGGGTACTTGTTTGCTTTGGTACCCAGTCACCTCAACTTTTTTACCCACCGCAAGTTTGGCTGCGGAACACGGTGAAAACGTGAGCGTCGAACACCTTCACGCCTCCGGAGCATTCATGCTTTGCGTCTGCCAAAGCGCGCGAAATACCCCGTCCTGATTACGCAACTCATTCGGCGAACCGTCTTGCACGACACGGCCGCTTTGCAGCACCAGAACCCGGTCAAAGCCGGCAATGGTCGATAACCGGTGAGCGATGGCCACCACCGTGCGCCCGCGCATCAGATTAGCCAGGGCCATCTGGATGACCTTCTCGGATTCAGAGTCCAGCGCAGACGTGGCCTCGTCCAGAATCAGGATTGGTGAGTTGCGCAGAAACGCCCGCGCCAGACCAAGACGTTGCCGTTGGCCGCCCGACAACATCACGCCGCGCTCGCCCACCTGCGTAGCGTAGCCACCGGGCAGCGCGTTGATGAAATCTTCGCAATAAGCCTGCCGCGCCGCATCGATGACCTGTTGCTCGGTGGCCTTAGGTTGGCTGTAAGCAATGTTTTCGTAGATGCTGCGATTGAAAAGAGCGGTCTCCTGCGGGACCACTGATATCTGTCGGCGCAGGCTGTCCTGACTGACCGAACGGATATCGCGGTCGTCGATCAGGATGATGCCGCTGCGCACGTCGTCCAGGCGCTGCAACAGACTGATCAATGTCGATTTACCTGCACCCGACACGCCAACTATGCCGACGCTTTGCCCTGCCGGTATCTCCAAAAAGAAATGCTTGAATACCGAACGTCCGTCCGGATAGCTGTAGCTCATGTCGATGAAGCGAATATTGCCACGCGTGGGAGCCAGTTCTTCGTGGGTGTCGCTCAGGCCGTGGGGCTGGGCAATGATGCCGAGGGTTTCCGCGATCACGCCCATTTGCTGGGACGTATCCACCAAAGCCAGCGCCAGATCCCTTGAGCCGTGAAGGATACGAAAGGTCAACGCGCTGACCATCACCACATCACCCGCTGTGACCAGACCGTCGACCCACAGGTCTATGGCCCAACCGAGCATGCCACCGGCCATTACCGACAGACACACATCATGCAACACGCGGGCTTTTTCCAGGTAAATCCAGCTGCGGCTTTGGGCCTTCGCTTCGACGCCTATGGCTTTTTCCAGCCGCAGACGTTCTCGCTCACGAGCAGAAAAGGCTTTGATGCTCCACACGTTGGACACCAGGTCGACGATCTCGCCCCCCACTCGCGCGGACTGCGAGGCAAAGGCGATGTGTTTGGCCCGGCCGCGTATGCCAATCAGCGTGATCAATGCTGCGACTGCGATCACACAAGCGATTAACACCAGCGCCATGGACAACCGCACCGTACACAGCACGATCACCGCGCCGAGAAAATCGACACACGGCGGAATGATTTTCCATGCCAGCCCGCCGTAAATGGAACCGGCTGCCGCACCCGCCGAGGAAATCCGGTTAGCCAGCGCGCCCGCAAAGTGTTGGGAAAAATAGCGCATCGGATGACCGGTCAGATGGCTGAACAGGTCGATGCGCAAATCTGCGCAACTGCCCACCACGGTTCGACACCCGAGCCAGCCCCCTGCCCGCCAGAACAGGTTTTCCAGCACGATGAGCGCAATGAACAACACAAACGGGAACCACACATGGCCTGCAGCACGGTCCTGGTGAGCCATGGCATCCACCAGCAGTTTCATGCCGTATTGCACGGCAACCGCACAACTTGCAGCACCAACAACCAGCCCCAGCATGGTGCCGAAATGCCAAGGCCGCACCCGGACGTAACGCCAGAGAAAACGCACCGGAGTATCCGGCAGCGGGCATTCCCGTATTAGGCTATTGATCATGGCGGCTCGAAAGCGCCTGGATCTGCACATACAACGGATGATGCGGTGCCCGGTTGCCCTCACCGTCAGCGTAACCAAACAGACCTGCCGGGCAGTATCGCCCGTCGTCCCAGCCGGGATAGTCCAGAAACGGATACCAGCACAGCGCTTCCACTTCCACGCCACGCTGCCGGGCCACAGCGATCTGCGTGCTGACGTAGTCGAGCCAGGGCACACGCTGCTCGTCTTCGGCACCGGTCTCCGAGATTAATAACGGTCGCTGATAACGCTGCTGCACCTCCTTTAGCATGCCCGCGAACGGACGGTAGCCAGGCTCACCGCGCAGGATTTTCCCGCCGTTGAGCACCCACTGGTTTTGCGGGTAGAAATTGACCCCGACGATGTCCAGGTATTCTTCTCGTCCCCCCAGACCTGGCCACTGACGGCCCGTTAACAGGTCCCAGCCTTCAAACTGCGCCAGTCGATACTCTTCGGCCTGATTGACCTCGTCGCTTCGACTCGACCCCGCGACCACGTTGATCAACGGGTCACATTGCACAAAGCGGGCATTGGGCGTGCGCTGACGAACAGACTCAATCGCCGCGATACTGGCGCGCACCAGTTGATGCTTGAGTTCCTGCCCTCGCCCGTGGGTACCCGGGTTGAAATAACCTACGTCACCGCCCGCCCAGCTCCAGAACGAAACCTCGTTGATGGGCGAGAAAAACGGTGCGTCCACGCCTTCGTCTTTCATCAGTTGGGCAACCGCCCCTGCAAACCGGGCGAAGCGTTCCACGAACTCGGGCCGCCAGATATCAAGCCCGTCGGGATAACCGTAATGACACAGATCCCACACCACCTGCACGTTGTGATCCCGCGCCGCGCGTAGCATCGGCAGAAAACTGCTCCAGTCGTAATCGCCCGGCCGGGACTCGATCAAATGCCAGCGCAGTCCGTCGCGGGCGCAGGCAATTCCCAGTGCAGCCAGTTGGGCGTAATCCTTGTCGACGCCTCGGGCGTGGCCGGTTTCGGCGAGCATGTCCAACCGCCGACCATCCCGGCGGCGGTGGGAGGAACACTCATAACCAGCCATGACAAAAGAATTGAACAGCCGAGCGCTCGTCATTGCGGCCACCTGTGAAAACACTCCTGGGGCCACGCCTGCTGGCAGCGCATCAGAGGGACTCGACTGCGTGGCTTTGCGCCACGTTAGACTCCTTTTCGATACGTTGATAAAGCGCCAGCGCCTGCCCAACCACTTGATCCATGTTGTAGTACTTGTAAGTACCCAGTCGACCCAGAAAGGTGACCCCTTCGGTTTCATCCGCCAACGCGCTGTAGCGCTTGTACAGCTCCGCATTTTCCGGACGCGGGATCGGGTAATACGGATCGCCCTCAGCACACGGAAACTCATAGCTGATGCTGGTTAACGGGTGCGTCTGGCCGGTCAACTGCTTGTACTCGGTAATCCGCGTATAGGGCACGCTCTGATCGGGATAGTTGACGACGGCCACCGGCTGAAACTGCTCGACAGGCAACGTCTCGTGCTTGAACTCAAGGCAGCGATACGGCAATCGACCAAAGCAGAAGTCGAAATATTCATCGACCGGCCCACAGTAGATGATCTCCCGATAGCTGACCTGATCCCGGGCTGCTGTGAAGTCAGTGTTGAGAAGCACGTCGATGCGCGGATGATCGAGCATGTTTTCGAACATCCTGGTATAGCCATGCAGCGGCATCATCTGGAAAGCGTCAGTGAAATACCGATCATCATCATTGGTGCGTGTCGGCACACGGGAGGTGACTGACTTGTCCAGCTCCGAAGGGTCAAGGCCCCACTGCTTGCGGGTGTAACCCTGAAAAAATTTCTCGTACAACTCGCGCCCGATCTGGTTGATCACTACGTCTTCGGAGGTGCGAATATCCGCGACAGGCTCCGCACGTTCTGCCAGAAAGACCTCCGCTTCGTGCTCGTCCATTGCCCGGCCGTACAGCGTATTCAAGGTGGTCAGATTGATCGGGATCGGCAGCAGATGCTCGTCGACCTGCGCCAGCACCCGATGCTCATAAGGACGCCATTCAGTAAACAGAGACAGGTAGTCGACAATGCGCTTCGCATTGGTGTGGAAGATATGCGGTCCATAGCGGTGGACCATTACTCCGGCTTCATCCGTATGGTCATAGGCATTGCCAGCGATGTGTGAGCGCCGGTCGATTACCAGCACATTTTTACCGAGACCTTCCGCCAGACGTTCGGCTATCACCGATCCGGCAAAGCCTGCGCCGACGATCAGATAGTCGTAAACGCGGTTCTCGCCCACCTGCGACGGACCTTTTTTTGCGTTCTCAATGGTTACCGTAGGCATTCGATCTGCTCCTTCATGACGGCGCAGGTTTTATCCCACGACATGCCATCCAGCACTGTGTCAGCGCTTCGGTTGAATGAGACGTCAGCCTTGGATGTCAGCGCTGCCTCAATTCCTGCAATGAATGCCTGTGGTGAATCGGCGATGGTCACGACACCTGAATCGCCGTAGCCGCTGATTACATCGCGAATCGGCGTGGATACCACCGGACAGCCGCCCGCCAGGTATTCCGGAGTTTTGGTGGGACTGATAAATCGCGTCGACTCGTTGATTGCAAACGGCATCAACGCCACGTCCCATCCCGACAGATACACCGGTAATTCGGCATAACTCTTGGGCCCCAGATAGTGAATATTGGGCTGACGCGGCAATGAGTCAGGGTCGATTTTTACCACCGGGCCAATCAGCACGATTTGCCAGTCAGGCCGTTGGCTGGCCAGCTCGCTCACCAGCTCAATGTCGAATCGCTCATCGATGACGCCGAAGAATCCCAGTCGTGGATAGCCAATACCCGACTGATCCGCAGGTTCGGGCAACCTGTCGCGAGCCGCTGCGAAGTGTGCAATGTCAACGCTGCTGGGCACAGGGTGAGCGTTGCCATGCTGAAGTTTTTTCGCCTCCCACAAACTGTAACCGCCGGTGAACACTACATCGGCCCTGGCCATCAACTGACGTTCTTTATCCAGCAGATCCGACGGTGCACCTTTGAAAGCCGACAGCTCATCCATGCAGTCAAAAATCGTCACGCGAGCCTTCAGGTGCTCGGTGAATGACAGGCTCATGGGCGTGAGATACCACAGCAATAATTCTTCGGCCGCATGCTCGGCCAGATACTCGTCAAGCAATTCGCGCTGCAGTTCCACCGCCTGCGCCGCGCTGGTGCCATGGGCAAAACGCGGCACGATGACAGTAATCCCCGTTGCCGGTTGCGAGACGTCGAGTGTCGGCTGAGGTGTGTCAGTGAAGATCGGCTCTTCAAAAAACAGCACGTCGTAATCCTTGGCCAAACGCGACATGACGTGTTGCGGTCGCTGATACACGAACCCCCAGCGCAGATGAGACAGGCATAGCAAGGTAGGTCTGGCCAGACTGATTGCCCTTGATGGGTTATCAATCTGCACCAGCGAAAGGGCGTCGTCAGGCTGCTCTGGAAAATTCATGTCGGATTCCTTTTGAAATATGGATCCGAGACTGAAGCCAGCATGATCGCGGCTTCGAAGACACTCGTCTGTTGAATGAAAGGCGGCCCGGTGATTCAGCATCACGTTCTGCGCGCTTCATGACTTTGAGGCCCGCCGTTCACGCAGCGTTCAACACGCCCGCAGGTAAAGCCGATGAACAGCATGTACCAGTGAGCAAACACCTTTGAACTCCTGCCTCGCCCGAGGCCCATAACCTCATACGCCTCACCGCCACGTCTGTGACAGTGGGCCGAACAACAGGCTCGGCAGGTAAGTAGTCGCCGTTCACACAGTGAATAAATGAGGCGAACTATGATCCTGGTGACGGGCGGTGCAGGCTATATCGGTGCTCACGTAGTGCTGGAATTGATGGAGCACGGCGAAGACGTCGTGATTCTCGACAACCTCTGCAACAGTTCACGTTCGGTCGTGGACCGGATCGCCAAAATTTCGGGACGACGACCTGTATTTATTTTTGGTGACGTCCGAAATCGCGGCCAACTCGACATGCTGTTCAACGAATACGCCATCGACGCCGTCATTCATTGCGCCGGTTTGAAAGCGGTCGGTGAAAGCGTGCGCGAACCGCTGCGGTATTACGACACGAACGTGGGCGGCAGCGTGACGCTGTGTCAGGCAATGGCAGACGCCGAAGTGTTCACGCTGGTGTTCAGTTCATCAGCGACGGTTTATGGCGACTGCGCGGTGATGCCCATTGATGAAAGCTGCGCCACGGGTCAGCCCTCCAACCCTTACGGCCAGTCGAAACTGATGGCGGAAAACGTCATGAACAGCATGGCAGCATCCGACCCTCGCTGGTCGGTGGGGCTGCTGCGTTACTTCAATCCGATTGGTGCTCATGCTTCGGGGGAACTCGGCGAAGCACCGAACAACACTCCGAACAACCTGCTGCCTTATCTGCTTCAAGTCGCCAGCGGCGAACGCGCAACCCTGGGCGTTTATGGCAATGACTACGCGACGCCTGATGGCACCGGCATCCGCGATTACGTGCATGTGATGGACCTTGCCGAGGGGCATCTGAAGGCGTTGCAGGCGTTACGTCAGTTACATGGCGTGCGGGTGTGGAATTTCGGCACAGGTCAGGGTTATTCCGTGCTGGAAGTCGTCAAGGCGTTCGAACGTGTCAGCGGTGTCACCGTGCCGCTGACTTACGAACCTCGCCGTGCCGGTGATATTGCGCGTTGCTGGGCAGATCCGGGCAAGGCCGCTGATGAGCTGGACTGGCGCGCCGGTCGCTCACTGGACTGCATGCTGGCCGATGCCTGGCGCTGGCAGTGCAGCATTCAGCCGGAGCGAATTGAAACCTTGGTGGGTTAGGTCTGTGCGTTGAGCCATTGGACTTAATCGAATTCAAATGCGCAGGCAGCATTGATTCCGCGTCACGGCGCTGGCAGGGTAGTCCACCTGAACTGACGTGGCGGCTGCCTGCGCCTCGTTTTCGAATCGTATAGACCGGGAGATTCGCGCATGAGCAATGCACCTTACGTTCCGCCCAAGGTATGGAAAAACGAAGCAGTGGGCGGCCAGTTCGCAAGCATCAACCGGCCCATTGCCGGGCCGACTCACGAGAAAACGCTGCCCAAGGGCAAGCATCCTTTGCAGCTCTATTCCCTGGCGACGCCCAACGGCATCAAAGTGACTATTTTGCTCGAAGAGCTGCTGGCGCTGGGGCATACCGAAGCGGAATACGATGCGTGGCTGATCCGCATCAATGAAGGTGATCAGTTCTCCAGCGGCTTCGTCGATATCAACCCCAATTCGAAGATTCCGGCCCTGGTGGACTACAGCGCCGAGCCGCCCATTCGCGTGTTCGAGTCGGGTTCGATCCTGCTGTATCTGGCCGAAAAGTTTGGTCGCTTCCTGCCCACCGATCCTGCGGGCCGCACCGAGACCCTGAACTGGCTGTTCTGGCAAATGGGTGCAGCGCCGTACCTTGGCGGTGGGTTCGGACATTTTTACGTCTACGCGCCGGAGAAAATGGAATATCCGATCAACCGCTTCACCATGGAAGCCAAGCGTCAGCTGGACGTGCTGGATCGCCGCCTGAGTGAAAGTACCTATCTGGCGGGTGATGAATACACCATTGCCGATATCGCAGTCTGGTCATGGTACGGCCAGGTGATTCTGGGCGGCCTGTACTCGGCGGCTGAGTTTCTGGCAGTGCATGAATACACCCACGTGCAGCGCTGGGCACATGAAATCGCCAAACGTCCGGCTGTTGTTCGGGGTACCCGAGTCAACAGAACATGGGGCGATGAAGCAACCCAAGTACCGGAGCGGCATGACGCTGCGGATCTGGATTGAGGGTGGCATCCATCTGAAGGGTTAGGAATTGCTGTAGGAGCTGCGAAGGCTGCGATGGCGTTGAATCAGGAGGAATGCTTCGCAGCCTTCGGCAGCTCCTACAGAAATGCATCCCAAGCAGGTTAATTCGTGGCGGGATCCTGGCTCACCCCTTCGCCGCCATCGCCGTCACTTCCACGCGCATGCCTTCGACTGCCAATGCAGCCACGCCTACGGCAGCGCGTACCGGCCAAGGCTTGGCGAAGAAGCGTTTGTATACGTCGTTGAATGCGGCGCGGTCGGCCATGTCGGTGAGGTAAATGGTCAGGTGCAATACCCGATCCATGGAGCTGCCGGCCTTTTCCAGCGCCACTTTCAGCGCTTGCAGTGTGCATTCGCTTTGCAGCGTGATATCGCCCAATTCCAGACTGCCGTCAGCATGAGTCGGGATCTGCGTGGAGACCAGCAAGCCACCAAAACCGGCTACGTCAGAAGAGATGGAATCCGAATCAGGGTCCGGGACGAAAGTAATGTCGTGGTTTGCCATGAAGGTCTCGTATCTGGAAAGTAAAAAGGTCACTGACTCATTTGCGTGAACAGTTTACAGCCCGACAGGCATAAAACGCAGGCATGAAAAAACCCGCCGAAGCGGGTTACTTTTCATCAATACCATTCCAACATCCTGTCAGTAGCCATCCGGGCCATGGTGGTCATCCTTTACCTCCGAAGCGCTTCCTGCGTTCCGGTTGATGGGTTTAGATTGCGCTTATGAGATCGATGGGTAAATGGACGATCGACGGCACGCGATGTAAGCCTTTCGCCATTAGTGGCGCTGTTTTTTCTTACATGATGGCACTGCCGGTTACTCCACCCTGTCCCAATAAGGCGGTGTACCAATCGCATTCAAAAAGTAATCCCATACGACCCGTACTTTCTGTGAGCGAAGGCGATTCTCGGGCGATATCAGATGGATCTGACTCGACAAAGGCTCGACACAACCTTCCCACTCGGGCAATAGCTGGATCAGCGCCTTGCTTTTGAAATGCTCCTGATTGAACAGCCACGACGGAAACAATACGATCCCCCTGCCCGCCAGCGCAGCCTCCATCAGCACCTGACCGTTATTGCTCCGTAACGGCCCGTCGACATCGATGACCTCTTCGGCATCATGTCCGGGATGGCGGAAATGCCAGCGCTGGATGCCGCTCACGCCCTTGTAAACGAGACAGGCATGATTGCGCAGATCCTGTGGCGAGGTCGGTTGCCCGTGCTTTTCCAGGTATTCGCTGCTCGCACACAACAAATAGCGCTGATCGCAGATTTTGCGGCCTATCAAGCCCGAGTCCGGCAGTTGCCCGACCCGGAAAATGATATCGGTACCCTCCAGAACGGGATCAATGAACGCATCAGTGACATTCAACTCGACACTCAGCTCTGGGTACTTTTCGTAGAGGCCATTCAACAGTTTCACGATGTGCAGATGACCAAAGGCGACGGGCGCATTGATCCGCACCAGGCCACGAATGTCGCCGACCTTGCCGTTGACCTCCTCGTCCGCCGCGTCCAGCAACTCCAGAACTTCACGAATCTGCACGTAGTAACGCTCGCCCGCATCGGTGAGCTTCACTGCCCGGGTATTCCGATACAGCAGCTGCTGCCCCAGGTCCCGCTCCAGCGCGGCAATGAAACGGGATACCGAAGAAGCAGGCACCTGAAAGTGCCGCGCGGTTGCGGAAAAACTGCCAGTGACGGCGACCATAGCGAAGAATCTATGGGCTTTGAGGTGCATGTGGAAAACTCAGGCGGCGCCTTTAAAAAAGACCTACAACTATCTGATTTGGAATACCTTTCTGAGCTCACGAGCACCGCGAGGCAGCGATGGCGTCCTGCCTGACACACCGCTTTCGCGGCCTCGCGGTGCTCGTGCGCTCCTACAGGTCCCATGTTTGCTGCGCGACAGCGCTGTGTCAGGGACACTGAGGCAACGCCTGCAGCCTTACGAAATTCAACAGATCTGCGCAAGGCGAATCCTGTCAGTTAAACCATCAATTGCTAAAACAGCAATAGTATTTTGCTTTTCAGCTCAATTGTGGCTTCTTTAGCAACAACCTACCATGGAGTCACTTTCATCTGCCGGGAACGCCCTGTACTCGCGGGCTTCTCGCCGGAACCAGATTCTGTCCATGGAGACTTTGATTCATGACTAACCTTTTTGCCTCCTATGACCTCAGCGGCCTGACGCTGAACAACCGTTTCGTCATGGCGCCAATGACTCGCTCACGCGCGCCGGAAGACATCGCCAACGAACAGATCGCGCTGCATTACACCCAACGCGGCACCGCAGGCCTGATCGTTTCAGAAGGCACGCCAATTTCTCGCGAAGGTCAGGGCTATCTCTTCAACCCCGGTATTTTCAGCGATGAGCAAATCAAGGGCTGGAAGCTGGTGACGGACTCCGTCCACAGCGTCGGCGGCAAAATGTTCGCCCAGCTCTGGCATGTTGGCCGGGTTTCCCACACCTCGATTCAGGTCGATGGCAAAGCCCCGGTAAGCTCCACGACCCAGCCAGCCCGTGGTGGCAAGGCGTTCGGTTATACCGAGGACGGCGAGCCCGGCTTCGTTGACACGTCTATGCCGCGCGCACTGACCACTGAAGAAGTCGGTCGAGTCGTTGGAGACTTCGCTCAAGCGGCTGCAAACGCCATCGATGCCGGTTTTGACGGTGTGGAAATTCACGGTGCGAATGGCTATCTGCTGGAGCAGTTCCTGAATCCGCAGGTTAACGATCGTACGGATCGCTATGGCGCGAAAAACCTCGATGATCGTCTGCGTTTCGTGTTCGAAGTGGTTGATGCCGTCAGTGCCAGAATTGGTAAAGACAAGGTCGGGATTCGTATCTCGCCGTACGGTCAGCTGTTCGATATGCCGATCTATCCTGAAATCGATGAAACCTACGCGGCACTGTGCGCGGGTATGAATGAGCGCGGCATTGCCTACGTCCACGTCATGGACCAGACCCACTTCTTCATGGCCGGTGAAAGCTCCGCGGCACAGGAAGAAGCGCTGCGGGAATTGCTCAAGGATTGCAAAGCCAAACTGGGCAACACCGCACTGATCCTCGCAGGCGACATGACCTTGGAGCGCGCTCAGGATCTGGTGGACGCCGGCTTGATCGATCTTGCTGCCTTCGGCCAACCCTTCATCGCCAACCCGGACCTCGTCGCCCGTCTGAAAAATGGCTGGCCGCTGACCACTCCGGATCGCGACACCTACTACGGTGGCGATGCCAAAGGCTATGTGGATTACTCGCCGTACCAACCGGCCTGACGCAGCAAACGAAGGACCTGTGAGAGCAAGGCTTGCCCGCGATAAGAACGCCGCGGTCTATCTGATAAACCGCATTGCCTTTATCGCGGGCAAGCCTCGCTCCCACATGAGACGGCATTTTTTCCGCGGGACCGGCTTTAGCCGGGAAAGCGATATTCCTGACAATACACATCTGTCGGCTGTACCGGCCTCTTCCCGGCTAAAGCCGGTCCCACGACATAGCCCCCGTACTGAGATCACACCTGTGGGAGCGAGGCTTGCCCGCGATAAGAACGCCGCGGTCTATCTGATAAACCGCAATGCCCTTATCGCGGGCAAGCCTCGCTTCCACATGAAATCGCATTTCTTCCGTGGGACCGGCTTTAGCCGGGAAGGCGATATTCCTGACAATACATCTGCAGGCTGTACCGGCCTCTTCCCGGCTAAAGCCGGTCCCACGACATCGCCCCCGTACTGAGATCACACCTGTGGGAGCGAGGCTTGCCCGCGATAAGAGCGCCGCGGTTTATCTGATAAACCGCATTGCCTTTATCGCGGGCAAGCCTCGCAGAGAATGCATTTCAACAGTGAAATCCATTCCAATCCAGAAAGTAGCAGCACACTGCCGACGCGCCGCCATCGCGCAGCAAACTCACTCCACCTTCGCCAGACCCGCTGCATCGTAACGCTCACGAGCCTCACGAAAACCCTCCGCATTGCCCGCCACCCACATCCACAGCGGAATCATCTGCACCAGCAATCCGCGACCTAGCTCAGACAATTCGTAGTCGACACGTGGCGGCACTTCATTGTGATCACGACGTAAAACCAGACCATCCCTTTCAAGCTGACGCAGGCTGCGGGTCAACATCCGCTGTGTCACGCCATTCATGCGTCTGGCGATTTCCGCATGCCTCAGCCGCCCGTCCACGCCCAGCGTGTGAACAATGCCCAGTGACCAGCGATTACCCGCGTGGGTCAGCACCTCTCGCTTCAAACCGTCGTCTTGCGCACTCAGCGCTTCGCAGGCCGCTTGCGATTGTCTGATGATTTCTTCGTTGTCCATTAGCCCCCCCCAGGATCACTCGTGTGCCTACTTATGGCCGCGTCTCAATGGTGACAGGATAACAACCACTCGCCTTTGAGCCGCTATCCGGAGGAAATTCATGCAACTGACCACGCCCGTGAAAACCGACAATATTCTTGTACTGGGAGCCGGGGAACTGGGCACACAGGTCTTACGGGAGCTGGCTGCGATGACCGCTGACAGCGGAAAAGCGCGCATTACCGTTCTGCTACGCCCCTCCGCTGTCGCCACTCAGGACAGCTCGAAAAAATCTGCCCTTGAAGAGCTCCAAACCCTTGGCATCCATTTTTTGCAAGCCGACGTGATCAACGATTCTGTCGAAGCACTCGCCGAGCATTTCCGGCACTTCGATACAGTCATCAGCTGTGTTGGCTTCGTTGCGGGCGCTGGCACCCAACTCAAGCTCACTCAGGCGGCGCTCAAAGCTGGCGTAAAGCGCTACGTGCCGTGGCAGTTCGGCGTGGACTATGACGTGATCGGTAAAGGCAGCCCGCAGGACCTGTTTGATGAACAGCTCGAAGTCCGCGAACTTTTAAGAGCCCAGCGCACAACCGAATGGCTGATCATTTCCACCGGGATGTTTACCAGCTTCCTGTTTGAGCCCGCCTTTGGTGTGGTCGATCTGGCCGAAAACACGGTTCACGCTTTGGGCACCTGGGACACGCAAGTCACCGTCACCACACCAGAGGACATCGGCAAGCTGACGGCAGAAGTCATCTTTGCCGAACCCCGCCTGGTTGATCAGGTGGTGTTCGTCGCAGGGGATACGCTGAGCTATCGGCAACTGGCGGACATGCTCGACGAAAAGCTAGGGCGCACGCTGTCTCGCGTGGAATGGAGCGTCCCGCAACTGAACGCCGCTCTCGCCGCTGCGCCGGACGATTCGCTCTGCAAATACCGGGCGGTGTTTGCCCAGGGTAAAGGCGTCGCCTGGGATAAAAACCGCACGTTCAACGCCACACACGGTATTGAACTGACCACAGCGGCTGACTGGATCGAGCAGAACCTAGTGTCAGCCAAGGGCGCGCTTGTGTAGCACCTGCCTTAAAAGGTCGTGACCACTCACCAGCAGAATCCCGGCGAGCACCAGTGCCGAGCCGATTACAAAGGAGGATTCCAGCGTTTCGTCCAGTAACCACACGCCAAACACCACGCCGAATAAAGGCGTCATGAACGACAGCACGCCCAGGCGAGAACCAAGATAGCGGCCTAGCAGCCAGAACCAGACGAGGAAACTCAGGAATGAGACGCCGATGGTCTGATAAGCCAGGCTGCTGACCGCAACGGTAGTCAGGTTGATGCCGGTTTGTCCGGTTGCCAGAGCCATCATCGCAAGGATCACGAAAGCCCCTGCCAACTGATAGAACAGCGTCAGCGGTGCGGGTGCATCTGACAGTCTGGAGCCGCGAATGGTGAGGGTCGTACCCGCCCAGAGAATAGCCGCCAGCAGACCCAGTCCGTCGCCAACCCGCTGATGCAGCACTGATACGCCGGGGGCTGCGGGGGCGTAGAACGCCAGGACGACGCCAGAGAATGCAATGAGGATTCCGATCCATTGCAGCAACGTCAGGCGCTCACTGCGAAACCGAAAATGCAGGCCGATGGCGACAAATATCGGCGCGGTATAAAGGAAGATCACCATGTGCGCAGCCGAGGTATAGAGCAGCCCTTCGCCTACCGCAAGGTACTCCAGCGCAAACAGTACACCGACCATGATCCCGGCCTGCCAGGTGCCGCGGCGTTTCATCTGCTGCCAGCGCAGCATCAACAACACGCCCACCATCAATGCCGCAAAACCTGAACGCAGCGCGATCTGGAAAATCGGCGCAATGTCCGGTGCTGCAGCCTTGATCGCGACTTGCTGCAGACCCCATACGGTACACAGCACGGTCATCATGACCGCGGCCTGACCGTCGATGGGTTTACGAATATTCACGGGGCTCGATCTCACGCTGTATTGACCGCGGCATTATGAGGTTTGGCAGAAGGGAAATGTGAAGATCTGAATTGATTGCCCTGCGGGTGACTCGAGGTTTGCCTGCAAGCGCTGATCGTGGGACCGGCTTCAGCCGGGAGAGCGGTATTTCTGCAGATGAAGACTCAGCGTCTGTCATGGCCTCTTCCCGGCTAAAGCCGGTCCCACGTCATCAGTGATTGCCGTGGGAGCTGTGCTGTCGCGCAGTAGCCATCGGATCTGTAGGAGTGAGCTTGCTCGCGATGACGTCAGTTCAGGCGATAAATTCGCAGACCCAATGACCGGATCGCGAGCAAGCTCACTCCTACAGGATCCCGCGTTTGCTGCAACACTGGGCCAGCTCCCACGGGGATTTAAGCTAGCAGGCCAGCATAAAATCTCCCAAAGAAACCACATGATGCCACACCTACCCCCGATCAACCCGCCCGGCATAACACCCTCTGCGCGCGTTATGAACATGGATGTAGCTCACATCGGGATTGGCAAATATCTGCTCAATCACCGCTTCCATCGCTACACCCTCCACGACGTCAGCCTCGATCATCATTCCTTCAGCGTCATAGCCCCGCAGCGATAGCAGGCGGATACGCATCGACTCAGGCACTTGATTGATCGTTTCGTAAGTCTGGCTAGCCCCTTCGCGTATGAAAATCGCGTGTGTGGCTCGGTAAGGGGTCATGGCTGGCTGGCAGACGTGATTCAGTAACAGGACCGTCTGGCCAACTTCCGCATCCAGCAATTCGATGCGGTCAGGGAAGCCTGGTTTTTTGTCGACGTGGTAGCGCATCACGCCCAACGATTTCAAGGCGTCATCGGATAAACCAAAAAGCGCCTGATAAGGTTCCGGGGAGAGGCCTGTGATCCGAAAAGTCATGCTGAGCTCCTGCTGAGTGGGAGCCTTTATCAAGCCCGCAACCCAAGAGCATCACACCCCGCTTCTTGCTGTCCAATCCGTATTGCAATCAAAGTGACATCTCACCATTCACGGCTTTTCCCCTGGCTTGTGTGATAATCCCCGATTCGCTCACCTTCCTCCTTACAGAGAACTGCGCATGTCCTATCGGGCACCTCAGGACTTGGCCCTCGACCTTGCACTCTCCGCCCTGCTTGAAGCCCAGGTGCGTGATGGGCATTACGCAAGTCTTGAAGATGCACGTCAGGCGACTCTGCGGATCATGCAAGTTCCCGAGGCCGGAGCCCGGGATGTGACGGCCGAGCAAATCGGTGAGACGGCGCTGCATGACTCCATGGACTTTGCTCGTCTTGCCCTTTCGGCGGTAAGCGGCGTTGGTGTCTGGACCTATGAAGTGGCCAGTGACTGTTTCTACTGCGACGCAGGCATCAGCGAGTTGTACGGCATTGACCCGGTACGGGCGGCGAGCGGCATCAAACGTCAGGATTTTCTCGCCAACGTACACCCCGACGACCTGGCCGCCCTGCGAAAGACCATGGCGGGCGGGCTGGTCAACAGCGGCGATCTCGAACTCGAATACCGCATCGTTCATCCTGACGGCTCGGTCCGCTGGGTGCTTTCTCGTGGCCACACCTATTTCAGTAATACCGGCGAACCGGTGCGGCGCACAGGCGTTGGCATCGAGATGACGGCCCAACGGTTGCTCGAACAGCAACTGCGACAAAGTCAGAAAATGGAAGCTGTCGGCCAACTGACGGGTGGTCTGGCTCATGATTTCAACAACCTGCTGACCGGGATCATCGGCAGCCTGGAGATGATCAGGCTGCGGATCGCGCAGAATCGCGTCGGCGAAATGGACCGCTACCTCGACGCGGCTCAAGGCGCCTCGCGTCGAGCGGCGGCGCTGACCCATCGACTGCTGGCCTTCTCGCGCCGCCAGACCCTGGAGCCCGTCGCAACCGACGTCAACCGGCTGGTCGCAAGCATGCTTGAGCTGATTCGCAGCACGATCGGCCCTGCCGTGCAGGTGCAAGTCCACAACGACACCCATCTGTGGCCGACTCAGGTCGATCCAAACCAGCTGGAAAATGCCCTGCTCAACCTGTGCATCAATGCCCGCGACGCCATGCCCGAGGGCGGCACGCTGACCATCCGTACCGGCAATTGCACCCTGCAGGCCAAGGCCGCCGCCGAACGGGATTTGCCGGTAGGCGAGTACCTGACCTTGAGTGTCTGCGACACCGGCAGTGGCATGAGCAGCGACGTGATTGCCCACGCGTTCGACCCTTTCTTCACCACCAAACCCATGGGGGAAGGCACCGGCCTGGGCCTGTCGATGATCTACGGTTTCGTGCGTCAGTCGGGCGGCAGCGTGCATATTCATTCGATCATCAATGTGGGCACTACCATGACCTTGTACCTGCCAAGGTCCCGGGCCGAGGCCGCGCCATCCGATACGCCGTTTGCCCTGGCCACACCGCCGCTGGCCAAACGCGGCGAAACGGTATTGGTGGTTGATGATGAACACACTGTACGCATGCTGATTCGCGAAGTGCTGGAGGATCTGGGCTATACCGCCATCGAAGCGGAAGACGGAGCCAGTGGGTTGCAAGTGCTGCAATCCAGTCGACACATCGACCTTCTGGTCACTGACGTCGGCCTGCCTGGGGGCATCAACGGCCGTCAGGTAGCAGACGCCGGACGCAGCCTGCGTCCCGACCTGAAAGTGCTGTTCATCACCGGCTATGCCCATAATGCACTGGGCTGGGGAGAGCAACTGGAACCGGGCATGCATTTGCTGACCAAGCCGTTTTCCATGGATGAGCTGACCAGTCGCATTAAAAGCGTCATTACCGACTGACGTTCTCTGCCGGTGCTTTACCAAACCTTTACCTGATCCAGACCTCCGCTTACATGAAACGGGTGTTTCATACGTCCATGGCGAACCCACTTACTTTCGCCAAAGGAGACACCATGTTTTCGAAGATGACCCAAGTCCTGATTCTGTCCGGTAGCCTGCTTGTTGCCGGGGCCGCTACCGCTAATGAACGCGACGTGATCGTCCCCGTTATCGCCGGTGCAGCCGTGGGTGCGGTGTTGGCTACCGTGATAAGCCACTCAAGCCGGGATCACGACCGCCCGCGCTATCAGGAATACCGGCCACAGCCGCGTTACCAGCCGCAATATCAGGCGGTACGTTATGTCCCGGTGCGTCCGGTTGAATACCGCCGCTACGACCCGCCCCGTGGCGGCTATTACGACCACGGTCCCCGCCGGGATTATGATCATGGCCGTGGCCGTGACCGCTGGTAAGGCTTGATCTGCAAGCCGCTGTCATCTGGCAGCGGCTTTTTTCATTCTTCGCATTCCGTCTCCGGGATCGCCTGTGTATGATCGCCACAGGCCAATGCTGCCTGCCGCTCGCTCCCATCGGGAAAGGTGAAAGCATGTTTTCTTCCGAATCCTGCCGCATCTCTTGATAGTCCAGGTTTGGCAACGCGAGCACCAGAAAGCCTAGACTCCAGGAGCTTTCATGTTTTCCATCGAACAAGCCAAGCAAATGGCCAAGCGTCTGCGCGCTGATCTGGCCACGTCCAGTCAGGAAATATCCCACTCTGCCGCACTCGAACTGGTCGCCCATCAATTGGGCCACAAAGACTGGAACACCGCGTCCGCGCTGCTCACCCAGGAAGTTGCCCCAACGGGCATTGCCTTCGACAAATCGATCCCTATCCTGCGATCGTTTGACGAAACCAAAGCACGGGAGTTTTACCTGGACTTCCTCGGTTTCAGCGTTGAATTCGAACACCGGTTCGAAGCAGACCTGCCGCTGTATCTGGGGATAACCCGCTACGGCCTGCAATTGCACCTCTCCGAACACCACGGCGACGCCAGCCCCGGTTCGACGGTATTCATCCCGATGCAGAATATCGAACTGCTTCGCGATGAACTGCAGGCCAAGCGCTATGGATACGGTCGGCCGGACATCGTCGAGCAAGGCTGGGGCAAAGTGCTGGAGGTTTACGATCCGTTCGGCAATCGGCTGCGGTTTTGTGAGGGGTGAAACAGGCAGCGCCCTAAAATAGACATATAAACTTCTTACTGAAATATCCTTTGTGTAGGAGCCAACTTGTTGGCGAGGCAGCGTGTCAGTCATTACGTCTCGCGAACAAGTTCGCTCCTACCAAGGACGGGGTATGCCAGATTTATAGCTGATCAACAGTCCTCCCCCTCACCCCAAAAACACACCACCCGTCCTGCTCTTTACACATTCTTGGAATTTATCCGGGAGCCCCCGCCTCAGACCTACATACCAAGAACATTTGTAGGCTGCCTTATGAACTCTCTGCGCAATTTTGCTGATCGCCTGAACCCGGCAATGCATTCAGATGCGGATGCCAGAACCCTCTACCACCAGCTGTTGAGCGATCCCCAGCAGGTGGATACCCGTACGCTTCGCCAGTTTCTCGAAGTCCACCTTCACGAAGCCCGGCAATGCTCGGTGGATCTTCCTGAAAATCTCAGCGACATGCCCGCGTGGATGGAGGGCAAGGCCAGTGTCGTCGCCAGTGCGTACAGAGAGTATCTCGAAGGGCGACATGCCGGAGCTGGCAGACAGTTCTTCGGAAACAAGGCTCACGCCCTTTATTTTCTGCGCCAGGTAGCGCCCACCAAGCTCGTGGACGGGGCCTGGCTGTATGCAGCGATAAAACACACGGACGATTGGCGCTATCACGGCCTGATCCGTACTTATCTGGAAGAACTGGGAGACGGCGATCCCGCGCTGAACCATGTGGTTCTGTACCGCAAGCTTCTGGCCGATCACGACTGCGCGCCGACTGAACCACTGGAAGACGTGCTGTACGTACAAGGCGCGATTCAGCTCGCACTCGCACAACTGGGCGACGAGTATCTGCCAGAGCTGCTCGGGTACAACCTCGGCTACGAACAGCTTCCGTTGCACTTGTTGATTACGTCGTTCGAACTCAACGAGCTGGAAATCGATCCGTACTATTTCACGCTGCACGTCACCATCGACAACGCCAGTAATGGGCACGCTCACAAAGCGGTACAAACCGTTCTTGACCTGTTGCCGACCGACGACACCCGGGATGAATTCATTGAGCGGCTGCGCGCTGGCTATGCCCTGAATGAACTGGGTACCGGCACGAAAGAAGTCATCGCCAGCTTTGATCTGGAGAACGAAGTCGTGGCCATGCTGGAACGCAAGCGTTCCTTTGGTCAGTACATGCACTCCGATTATTGCCGCCTGGACGGACTGACCATCAATCAATGGCTTGGCGAGCCCGGACGTAGCCGAGCGTTCCTCACCGTTCTTGAAAACAAAGGCTGGATTAAACGCAATCAGGACCCGACCCAAAGTCGCTTCTGGCAACTGATCGACGGCCCGGGAGCGGTGATGTTTGGCGTGTTCAGCGGTTATGAAATGCAACTGCTGCGGGACTGGATTGCTGGGGATTGGGCTGACGAAAGTGCATCGGCCAACAGCAATCCGTTTCGCGCACGGTTCCGACGTCGGGCGACTCCCGCCTCGGTATCAACAAAGCAGCCCAAGGCCAACGGTTCAACTGAACGACTGATCAGCCTGCTGTCTCCTTCTCAACATTCAACGCCTGATGGGCTGATTGCCACCCGGGCATACTCCAGTCAACTTGCTCAAGGATCTTTAGCGTGATGGACCACACCACTGCATCGTCGTCGTTTACGGACGCCACCAATATTGAAGAGCAGACCCATGATCTGGCACTTGTCCAACTGGGTCGCCGACTCCAGGCCGACGAGTACAAATTCGTTACCGTGACGCCGCTGACCCATCAGCGTAATAACGAGCGCGAGCAAAACCGCAAGGCGCGTGACCTGCGCGATATCTTTGGCTGGAACCGGCCGTTTGAAACGCAACTGCTGCCAGAGGCGGAAATTAAAGCGCTATTGGCCAGCGGGATCATCCGCGCACATGCTGGTTTGTTGCTCAGCGAGGTGCGCTGGTCGAGCTTGCAGGACCTGCTTTTCGTGCACTCAGGTTTCCCGACCATTTCAAACGATGCTGTCTTTTTCGGTCCCGACACCTACCGCTTCGCCCAAGCCATTGAAGAGCATCTGAGAACCTCGATGCACCCCGTGCGAACGGCAGCAGATATTGGTTGTGGTAGCGGTATGGGAGCCATCCTCATCGCCAAATCCAGACCCCACGCGCAGGTGCTGGCACTGGACATCAACCCGACGGCTCTGCGGTTTACTGCGGTTAACGCTTCGCTGGCCGAAATCGAGAACGTGCACGCCTGGCACAGTGATTTGCTGGAAAGCACTTCCGGCGAGTTCGACCTTATCGTCGCCAACCCGCCCTACATGCAGGACAGCCAGAAACGAGCCTATCGCCATGGTGGCGGACGCTTGGGTTCAGAGCTTTCGGTGCGCATCGTTGAGCAAGCGATGGACCGGCTGGCGCTGGGCGGTAGCCTGCTGCTTTACACCGGCACGCCGTGGGTCGATGGGGTGGATCTGTTCCTGGAGCACGCCCTGCTGTTGATTGATCGCCCAGGTTTCGCGTGGTCATACCGCGAGATGGACCCGGATGTATTCGGTGAGGAACTGGAGACCGAAAACTACGCTCAGGCAGAACGAATTGCTGCAGTGGTGTTGACGGTTACCCGGACGGCGTGACCGATCCTGGCAAGACGGAGATTGTTGCGTGGGGCCGGATTCATCCGGGAAGGCGTCGTTCCTGATCACGCAAATGTTGTGAATGTAACGGCCTCTCGCGAATGAATTCGCTCCTACCGGTTGGGCGTGGCCTCGGGTTCGCGATGAGTCCGTGGACCTGACTTATCCGGGAAGGCGGTGTTCCTGATTACGCAATCTTGTGAATGTACCGGCCTCTCGCGAATGAATTCGCTCCTACCGGTTGGGCGTGGCCTCGGGTTCGCGATGGGTCCGTGGACCTGACTTATCCGGGAAGGCTGTGTTCCTGATTACGCAAATCCTGTGAATGTACCGGCCTCTCGCGAATGAATTCGCTCCTACCGGTTGGGCGTGGCCTCGGGTTCGCGATGAGTCCGTGGACCTGACTTATCCGGGAAGGCGGTGTTCCTGATTACGCAAATGCTGTGAATGTACCGGCCCCTCGCGAATGAATTCGCTCCTACCGGTTGGGCGTGGCCTCGGGCTTGTGATGGACTGGTGGGACCGGATTTATCCGGGAAGGCGACGTTCCTGATCACGCAAATGTTGTGAATGTAACGGCCTCTCGCGAATGAATTCGCTCCTACCGATTGGGCGTGGCCTCGGGTTCGTGATGAGCCCGTGGGACCGGATTTATCCGGGAAGGCGGCGTTTCTGATGAGCCGCTCAATCATAAATAATCTTCTGGTAGACCGGGGTTTGCTTAGCACTGTGTTTGATACGCCGCACCGAGCTGCCGGTGATCAGTTGCCCGCCCAGAAGAAGATTGCCACAAGGCGATCGCGGTTCGAAGAGGCGCTGTCTTAATACCCTGATTGCTTCCGCACCCAACTCATCGCGAGGAACGTGGAGTGTAGTGAGAGGTATGTCGTTGATGTCAGCCAGATTGAAGCCATCCATGCTCATGACCGAAACGTCCTGAGGCACCTTCAAGCCCGCACTCTGTAGAGCTTTAACAGCACCGGCTGCCATGAAGTCGCCACCGGCAAGAATCGCGGTAGGTCTGTCATCGGGTGCGCAATCGGCGATAAATGCCGCCACCCGCGCTTCCGCCTCGGCACTGCCGAAGCCCTCAGTAATGATCTGATGGTTCGCGTCGACAAACTCGAGATTTTGCTCCTTCCAGGCATCGCGAATGCCGCGCATGCGCAGGTCCATCGTGTAGCGCCTGAGGCACTGCAACGTCAGTACGTTTCGATGGCCCATCTGAAACAGATAATTGATCGCAAATTGACCGATCAATAAGTGGTCGGGCGATATGGAAGGCAGGCGCATGCTGCGATCAATGCAGTTGATCAGCACGGCAGGCTTACTGAGATCAGCTGCAAGTTGGTGAATATGTGGATCATCAATCCCGATCAAAATCGCCGCATCGGTTTCTTTCTGATTCATCTTCTCCAGAAACAGCAATGCGTCGCTGTCGACTTCCTCAAGTTCGCAATAACGAACTCGAACATCATGCTGTGCAACCGCCTGCGTGATGCCTTGGATAACCTTGTAGTAGAAGATATCCGAGCGGACATTGAAGGCACGCGAGGGTGCAAAGATGGTCAGCCCGTTAAGCAAAAAACGGCCATTGGCGAGGTCTTCCATTACTCCACGCTGACGCGCCACCGCCAGCACTTTCTGCCTCGCCGCTGCGCTGGTATTTGATTTACCGGCAAGCACTCGGGAAACCGTCGCGATCGACAATCCCGTCTGCGAAGCGATCTCGGTAATGCGCAACTTTCCCACCGCGACTGATCCATTGAGACAATTTATGTAAAAGCTTTCATATCAGAAAAAGGCCAAAAGTCCTAGCGTGCTTTGATATCAGCCAATCAACCCGCCATGAAAATGTAAATTTATACATCATTAATTCTGTACGGGGCACAAGCTGTTGCCCTAGCGTAGAGCCTCAAATAAAAACAAAACGCCGGAAAATCCGGCACAGGCGAAGAATTGATGACCATCGATATCGACCGCAATGCTCGACTTTCGGCCAAGCGAAAATTCATCCCGCACCTGCGTTGGTGGATGCTCTCTCTGTTTCTACTGGGCGTCACCGTCAACTACATCACCCGCAATTCACTGGGCATATTGGCTCCGGAACTGAAATCCACGTTTAGTATGTCGACTGAACAATACTCGTGGGTGGTTGCCGCTTTTCAACTGGCTTACACCCTCTTCCAACCGATATGCGGATGGTTGATCGATGTTATTGGGTTAAAACTCGGCTTCGTGGTGTGTGCCGTCATATGGTCGGTGATGTGCCTTTTGCATGCCGGCGCAGCGAGCTGGGTACATCTGGCGATCCTGCGCTTCTTCATGGGTGCCTCGGAGGCTGCCGCCACACCCGCGAATGCCAAAGCAATCGGCGACTGGTTCCCCAAAAAGGAACGGCCTATCGCTGCAGGCTGGGCTGGTGTCGGCTTCTCATTGGGGGCCATGTTAGCGCCGCCCATCATCTATCTCGCCCACGTATCGCTGGGCTGGCAGGGGGCATTTTTAATTTCCGGTGGCATCGGTCTGGTGTGGGCCGCCCTCTGGGCCTGGCTTTACCATGCTCCCGCCATCCACCCTCGCCTTTCGCCCTCTGAACGTGAACACATTCAACAGGACGGCGAAAAAACCGGCCAGCAAATGCCGTTTTTCAAAGCGCTGAAAAAGATCGGTCGGGACAAGCGGTTTTACGGTATCGCCCTCCCCGCCTTTATGGCCGAACCTGCCTGGGCAGTCATGAGTTTCTGGGTGCCGCTGTACCTGGCCAGCGAACGAGGCATGGACCTCAAGCAAATCGTCCTGTTTGCCTGGGTGCCCTTTCTGGCAGCGGACCTGGGCAGTATCGCCAGCGGTTATCTATCCCGCGCCTACCTCCGAATATTCAAATGCACGCGGGTCAACTCAATCGTTGCGAGTTCGATCACGGGCGCGTTTCTGATGTTTTCATTAGCCGTCATGACTCAAGTGAAAGACCCCTATGTGGCGATCGCGCTGATTTCAGTCGGTGGTTTTGGTCATCAGATTATCTCCTGCATGTTGAGCGCACTGGTGGTGGAGACCTTTGATCGGGACGAATTGGCGACGGTTAACGGCATGCGGGGTTCTTGCGCCTGGATTGCCAGCTTTATCTTCTCGCTGATCATCGGGGTCAGCGTCGACAAAATAGGCTTCAACCCACTATTCATCGCCATGGGGCTCTTCGATTTTATAGGGGCAATTTTCATGATTATGTTTATCGCGGACCGTAGCCAATCCAAACCCAAACCCAAATCTGAAGTGGTGCACCCACAATGAAATCACTCAAAACCTGGAAGTTGCACGCTCAGCAACAAGGCTATGTCGAGCTGCTGGTCGAGGGCCGACACGTGTTCCGCATCTATATGCTCGAAGACGGTTTGGCCCGTGTCCTGCTGATGCGCGAAGGCTCATTGGCACTGGATAGAACCTGGAGCATTGCGCCGAAAGAAGATGTCGCCTGGGAGGGACGCTCTCGCGACTCTGTAGCCGATTTTTCCTTGCCCGCGTATCAGGTCGAAGCGCTTCAGGACCGACTGATCATCACCACCCAGACACTGCGCGTCACCGTGCATCAGCCGCTGTGGTTGCAGTGGGAGTTCCACGACGGACTGGCCTGGAAGCCACTGGTTTCGGATCGCCCCACCGGTGCCTATTCGCTCAACGCCCATGGTGATGGTGTGGAGCATTTCCAGTTGCGCGCACCTGAACACCGCTACTATGGCCTCGGCGAAAAAACCGGCGATTTGAACCGCACCGGCAGACGTTTCGAAATGCGCAATCTTGACGCCATGGGCTACAACGCGGCGAGCACCGACCCGCTTTATAAACACATTCCCTTCGTCATTACCCATCAGCAAGACGCAAGCTTCGGGATGTTTTACGACAACCTGAACACCAGCCTCTTTGATCTGGGCAACGAGCTGGATAATTACCACCGTCCCTATCGCCGCTACAAAGCGGATGCGGGGGATCTCGACTATTGGGTCCTCGCAGGCCCCCGCGTACTCGACGTGACCAAGGCCTTCGTCCGCCTGACCGGACGCACATTGTTCCTGCCTAAATGGAGTCTGGGCTACAGCGGCTCAACCATGCATTACACCGATGCCGACAACGCTCAAGAACAGCTACTTGGATTTCTGGATCTCTGCCGTCAGCACGAGATTCCTTGTGACTCATTTCAGCTGTCGTCCGGGTATACATCGATTGGTGACAAACGCTATGTGTTCAACTGGAATTACGACAAAGTCCCGGCACCAAAGGCGCTGGCGCAAGCGTACCGTAATGCTGGCGTCAGACTGATTGCCAACATAAAACCGTGTCTGCTGCAGGACCATCCACGCTACTCCGAAGTGGCCGAGCAGAGGCTGTTTGTGACCGACTCGGAGTACGACCAGCCAGAACGGTCGGTTTTCTGGGACGACGAGGGTTCGCACCTGGACTTCACCAATCCGGAGGCGATTCGCTGGTGGCAGTCAAACGTCACCTCACAGCTTCTGGAAATGGGCATTGATTGCACGTGGAACGACAACAACGAGTATGAGGTGTGGGACGGCGAGGCACGTTGCCAGGGTTTTGGCCGCGAGATAGCGATCAAACATATCCGGCCGGTCATGGCGCTGTTGATGATGAGAGCCTCGCTAGAGGCGCAGCAGCGATTTGCTCCGTCAGAGCGCCCTTACCTTATCTCTCGCTCGGGTTGTGCCGGGATGCAACGCTACGTTCAGACCTGGAGTGGCGACAACCGGACCAACTGGAACACCATCCGCTACAACACCCGTATGGGTCTGGGCATGAGTCTGTCGGGGTTGTACAACGTAGGGCACGATGTCGGCGGGTTCTCTGGCAATAAACCAGATCCCGAGCTGTTTGTTCGCTGGGTGCAGAATGGCGTGATGCACCCCCGTTTCACGATCCATTCCTGGAACGAAGACGGCACTGTAAACGAGCCATGGATGCATCCCTCGGTAACTGATGCGATCCGGGACGCCATCCGCCTCAGATACCGGTTGATGCCTTATTTCTATACCTTGCTGTGGCAGGCGAGTCACGAAGACGAGCCCATCCTGCGGCCAACCTTTCTGGACCACGAGCACGACCCGCAGACGTTCGAAGAGAACGACGAGTTCCTGCTGGGCCGGGACATACTGGTTGCCAGTGTCGTGGAGCAAGGTGCACGCCAGCGCGAGGTGTGGCTACCCATGAATGAGACGGGCTGGTGCGACTGGCACACCGGTGACTGGTACGAAAGTGGCCAATACGTGTCTCTCGATGCGCCGCTGGAGTGCTTGCCATTGCTGGTACGTGGAGGCGCTGCCATCCCCGTCGGTGAATGCCATCAGCTTAACGACTCATCCCTTGATCGGCATCGCGAGCTGGTGATTTTCCCTGCACCTTCAGGCTCCGTCAGCGGGGTTTTGTTCGAAGATGACGGCATTAGTCATGGGTGGAAAAACGGCAGCCGCCTGATGATCAACTGGACCCTTGAATATGGCCCCGATTTCATCGATTTGCAGATCGCTAAAACAGGGAGTTTTCGTCCAGCGTGGGAGCAGCTTGAGGTGTCGCTGAAGGTTGCGGATGCAAGAACTTTGAGGATCAATGGCAATAGCCGAACTACTTTAGGATTGGCCGAAATTCCGGATCACGAACTTCATTGATCCGCTGAGATACTGCCCTCTCGATCCAGGAGGGCGGACTCAAATGGAATGTTCAAGACTTTCTTATCGTTGCATGACCTTCCCGCAATGAATGCCGACTCGCGAGAAAATCTATCGCTCAAACAAACTGATCAGCGATTGTTCTGAACCACGTTGAAATAATCGCTTCGGCGCAATCGCAAACTGTAGACCCATACCACAACCAGAAGAAGTGCCTGCCCGGCTGATGGCAGCACATATATGACCCTGTTGAACATGCCTGAATGTCGATAAAAAATCTCCGGCATCATGACGGGGGCCAGGAACACACCGAAGAACAGGGCCACCAACAGATACCCTGATGATTTTTTGCTACGAGCCCACAACAGCACACTACCCACCATCAACAAGATGAAGATCATCACAACCGGAAACAGCTGGTAGATGGGAAAATCGCCAAACCACGCACTTTCCCAACCCTCGGTCACCAACCAGTAAGCGATCTTGAACGCAATAAAAAAGCAGTAGAGAACGGCGACAGCAACCAGAATTGGCCGCTGGGTTCTTCGTGCCGGTTGCTCGGTAAGGTCCATCTTATTGATCCTGATAATGCGAGGGGCACCCATTATGAAACGACATTACGGTTTTGAAAATCCAAAACAGCGATTGCGTACCAGACGCAGGCTGTGAATCCCTCTCGTCTTGAGGTCTGTTCTGGCATATCTGATATGGACGAGCAGCATATGCTTAACGCGACGCTAACGGCCCAGGCTGGCACTTAACGCCTGACAAAGAAGTTATCTACCCGGAAAGCAGCAACGAACGCAAAACCCTCTACTTCGAAGAGCGCTAGAGAGGCTCCGATTACAACCGTTCACACCAGGACCCTGGGTAATACGGCATGGCGATCATTCAGGACGAACGCATTCGTAGACTCCAGCTCAAGAAAATACCAATGTATGAATTGATCACTTTTCTGAGTGAGCTTGCTCGCGATGCGGGCTGTCATTAACACCCGATTGCCATACAGGACAAAGCTTAAAGCCAGATCGGCACAACAGACGCAACCAGCAACGCCCCCAAAGCCCCATTCAAGACTCGCCACTGACGCTCACTCTCCAGCAACCTTGACAGGGCCAACCCAGCAAAGCACCACAACGCCAGCGACCCCATCGAAAACACCCCAAATATCAAACCCAGCAACAGCGCCAGCGACCCCGCTCCTTGGGTCAGTGAAGCAAACGAAGCAGCAGCACTGAACGTCATCGCCCAAGCCTTGGGGTTTTGCCAAAGCAGCCAGATGCCCGCAAGAAAACTCCCAGGCCTTTCACTAGTCCCTGCTGTGCCAGGCTTACCCCGCCGCGCGACCTGCCAAGCAAGCCAGAGTAGATAAAGCGAGCCAACCAGTTTCATTGCCAATTGCAACGAGGGTGCAGCCAACACAAGACCACCCAAACCGCCCGCCGCTGCTACAGCCATCGTAGCCAAACCAAACGATATTCCGCATAGCAACGGAAGCGAGCGCACCCAGCCAAAGTTTGCACCAGATGCCGTCGCCAACGTGGTCGCACCACCCGGGCTAATAGTGGCGACCAACACAAAGAGTAAAAGCGGCAATAGAGGTTCGAACATAACGAGTCTTCCTGGAGGGTCTCGACTTAATACCGAGTTGCCGACTAGCATGGAAGCTAATGTTTCTAATCCATTGCATTACGAGTGCTTATGCCATGCGTGCTCTAGACCTTGTGCTCCTGCGCAGCTTCGTCGTAGTTGCCGAACAACGCAGCATGACCGCCGCAGCTCAACTGCTGCACGTCACCCAAGGCGCCGTCAGCCAACAGATCAGAAGGCTCGAAGAAGTGCTTGGCGCAGCACTACTCATCCGCGACCGACGCGGCATCCGCCTCGCACCTACGGGAGAGCGCCTGTTCATCAAAGCCCAGCAAATGCTCGCGCTTAACCAGCAGATCTGGGCCGACGTAAACAGCGGTGCCATACAGGACCAAGTACGCTTGGGCATGCCTTACGACCTGGCAGGTGCCTGGATTGCGCCGGCGCTCAAATCGTTTATCGAAGCCCATCCCCAAGTGGAACTGTCCTTGAAATGCGGCGCGTCAACAGACCTGAAAACCGAAGTCGACAACGGCTCACTGGATCTGGCGATCATCGAAGAAACCGTCGCCGACGCTAGTGGCGAATGCCTGTCGATCGAACGTCTTGTCTGGGTCGGCGCCAGCGGAGGAACCGCCTTTCTTAAAACGCCATTAGCGGTATCTCTGGTTGCGGATACCTGTGCGTTTCGCGAGCCAGTAATTGCAGCACTCCGGCAGCAGGAACGGTAATGGAAGATGGTGTTTGAAAGCGGGAGTCTTGAGACTACTGTGGCGATGGTTAACAGTGATTTGGCGGTGTCGGTATGGTTGAAGTCTGCGGTGCCACCGGGCTTGGAGATTTTACCGATGGAGGCGCGGCTGCCAGAACTACCGGGGTTTGTGATTTCGCTGCTCCGACCCAAAGGGACTGCGAGTGCCGCAGTTGAGGAGCTTGTTCGTTGTGTTCACGGGCGAGTCCGATCTGGGTGACAGGAGCCTGGGGCTGAATGCAAAACCCGATTGACCCAAGCCCCTTTGGAGGTTTCAGGATTCGCCGCCGAGTCGAGACAGGCTTGCCGCAAGTTCGTCCTTGCGGAACGGTTTGGAAAGTCTCGGAATATCGGCATCAAGCCCCTCACGTTCGGCATAACCCGAGACCAGAAGAATCGCAGTTCCAGGCCGGGAAGTACGGACCAGTCTGGCCAGATCGGTGCCACTGATGCCTGGCATCAGGTGGTCCGTGACGAGCAGGTTGAATGGCTGTCCGGCGTCGAGTAATTGCAAAGCCTCCTCGCCTGATGCGGCCTCAATCACGCGATAGCCCAGGTCCGCCAGCATGTATGAAGTGCTTGCGCGTACCAGTTCTTCATCGTCGACCAACAGCGCAACGCCGCGCACCGATTGTCGCTCCGGCGCCTCGACGATGCGCAAGGCTGCTGCCGGTATGGTCATACTGCGCGGTAGCCAAAGCTCAACGTTCGTTCCAAGGCCGGGCAAGCTCTGAATCGTGAGCGCGCCGTTCAACTGGGATGCCAGTCCATGCACCATCGAGAGGCCGAGACCCGTTCCTTTGCCGACGCCTTTCGTCGAAAAGAACGGCTCCACAGCGCGGGCGAGCGTCGCCGCGTCCATCCCCGTGCCGGTGTCTGCAACAGACAGGCAAAGATATTCGCCAGTCGGAAGCCTCGAGCGGTGGCCGGCACTGACCCACTCAGTGCTTGCAGATATCCGCATCGTGCCACCCTCAAGCATCGCATCGCGCGCGTTTACGGAGAGGTTCAGGAGCGCCATTTCGAGCTGGTTCGGATCCGCCATCGCTGCTGGCAGATTCTCCGGAGCATCGACGACGACCTTGATTTGCGGACCCGTGGTGCTGGCCACAAGATCGCCCATGTCGCTGACCAGCTTCGAAACGTCCACTGGAACCGCCTGCAACGGTTGACGACGCGCGAAGGCAAGCAACCGCTGCACGAGTGTTTTCGCACGATCCGCTGATTGCAGGGCACCTGAAATCAGCCGCTGTTCTCGCTCGCCGCCTACGGCTCTTCGCTGAAGCATGTCGAGAGTGCCAACGATCGGGGTGAGCAGGTTGTTGAAGTCGTGAGCTACGCCGCCGGTAAGCTGCCCCATTGCTTCCATCTTCTGACTCTGGCGCAACGCTTGCTGGACTTCTTCCCGTTCGGCGATGGCCTGGGAGATCCTCGCTTCGAGCGTCGCATTGAGCTCTCGCAACTCCTCCTCGGCCGCCTTGCGGGCGGTCACATCAACCACGGTGCCGGTAAAGCGCAGGCAGCGGTCGGCCGCATCAAATACCGCCCGGCCCTTGGCCGCTACCCAGCGAACAATGCCATCCTCGCAACCAATGGTGCGGTAGTCCACTTCGTAGAGGGCACGGCGCTCAGGGTCGACGGCTGCTGCGAAGGCCTCGCTCGTTGCTTCCCGGTCATCGGGATGCAAGCCGTCATAGAAGTTCTGCAACGTGACCGGCACATCAGCGGAGATGCCGAACATGGCCTTGGTCTGTGGCGGCCAGATGAGCGTGTCATGAACCAGGTCCACGTCCCAGAAGCCAATATCAGCATTTTCCACGGCAAGTCGCAGTCGCTCCTCGCTTTCGCGCAGGCGCATCTCGGCGCCCACCCGTTCGACATGCGCCCAGCAACGCTCGACGACTTCCCTGACCAGGGATATTTCGGACAGCTGCCAGTCCCGAGGCTGATCTTGATGAACCGCCATCATTGCCGTCAGTCGGCCGTCCTTCACAAGCGGACAGCAAATGATTGCGTCGATGCCGATGGCTCGAAAGGTCTCAAGGCCTTCACCGCGGCCAAGCTCTGCGACGACGTCACGTATGATCAACGTGCAACCCGCACGCATGTCATCCGCAGCCCGAGGCCCAAAAAGGTCGAGGCTATAGGCGCCAACCGAACTCTGAATACCGGGCGCATTGTAGTCGCTGCGAATCCAGAACCGGTCGTGGTCGATGTCCACATCCGCATAGGCGCAGCGCGATACGTTGAGCTTGCGGCCGAGCAATTCGGTCGCGGCAAGCATCGCGTCTTCGGCATGCTGGATATTAAAAAGCCGGTTGTCGAGTTCATCGAAGAAGCGCAATCGCGACGCGCTCTCTTGCAACGCCGCCTCCGCCTGGTGCTCGGCCGTACGGTCGCGGAAGATTTTCACAAAGCCGCCATGGTCCATGGCGAGGGGCATCATCAATCCCGATCCCCAGAAGCGCGTACCGTTTTTGCGAACGTGCCAGCGTTCATTGACGGCACGCCCCTGCTCCCCGGCAACTTTGAGTTCATTGTGGAACACCCGCCCGGCCTGATCGGTGTCTGTGTAGAAAAAGTCGCCATTGCGACCCTCTACCTCCTCGGCGTCGTAGCCGACCACACGCTGGGCACCGATATTCCAGCTCGATATCGTCCCGTGCGCGTCGAAGGTGATAATCGCGAAGTCCTCTGCACCTTCAACGATCTGGCAGTATCGCGCCTCACTGACCCGAATCGCAGCCTTCGCCCGGGCACGGTGCACGACGATCCCCACTGTCTGGACAACGAAGTCAACGATCTGAATATCCGACGACAGCGGCTGACGCGACTCATGGTGATACATGACAAAAGCGCCGAGCTCATTGCCCTGCGCCGAGCGTATAGGGAATGACCAGCAGGCGTGCAGGCCATGTTCGATGGCCTTCTCCCGGAATCCGGCCCACAACGGGTCGTTCGCGATGTCGGACGTAAGCACTGGCTCGCTCCGAAACGCCGGAGTGCCGAAAGAACCCGGGTTGCGGCCGACAATGACGTCTTCTACGGCGTCATTGTAGGCGTCGGGAAGGCTTGGGCCTGCGCAATGCTGCAACTGCTGCCCTTTCTCATCCAGAAGCAGGATGCTTCCCAGGAAACGGGATGTGGACAACGCTTCCACCTCGCGAACGATCGCATCCAGTGCGACGTTGAGAGGCGTCTCTTCGACGGCCAGTTTCAAAATACGGTTCTGTGCATCGCCCAACGCAGCAGCGCGATTGCGTGCCTGGGTGAGGCGCGCATTCTCAATGGCAATCGTCGCCAGGCGCGCCAGACTTTCCAGCCTTTTGATCGTATCGGGATCGTGGTCGCGAACATCCGACCAGTAAGCGCCAAGCGCCGCGACCGAAACAGGTTGGCCTATAGGCACCATCACCATGCTGCGGACGAAAGTTGGTGAATAGGCGTCCTGAGGGATGCGCGGATCGAGCCGGACGTCACGGATGGCGACCGTCTCGCTGTGATGCATGACCCACCCCGAAATGCAGTGGTCCACCGGGAAAGTGAGACCTTGCCAAAGCGGTGACACTGCATCTTCCGCGACATAAGAACAGCGTCCGTCATGTTCAATGACGACCGCAACGCCTTCCGCTCCGACAGCGGCACGCGCCGTGTCGCGAAGCACGGCGACGACCTCTTCTACAGACCGCGCCATCACCAGTCGTTCACTGGCGTCCAGCACATGTGACAAGCGCTCATCGACGCCTGGAACTACCGGAACAGATGGCAAACGGATCTCCCAACGACGGCCGCAAAATCTATGTTCCACGGACGGGATTAAAATGAATGATGCTAAAGAGACACTATATAGACCATCCCGTCTCGTCGTGCAGAAATGCGACCATCGAGCATCTCGCTAACGTACTTCCAGTCTTATGCCCCGGTAAGCGCAGCCGCGATAGCCTCGTTGAAGGCCGGGATATCATCCGGAGTACGTGAAGTGATCAAGGTCCATCCATTGGCTTGGCATTGCTTGACCTCGGCATCAACCCACCCTGCCGCACCGGCATTTTCCAGATCGAGCTTGACGCTAGGGTATGAAGTGAGGGTCTTGCCAGCGATCACACCAGCGTTGATCAGCAACCACGGCCCGTGGCAAATCGCAGCGATGACCTTACCCGCATCCGCGAATTCCTTGACCAGACGCTGAGCATTCTCATCCAGTCGCAGCGTATCAGCATTGACCGTGCCGCCTGGAATCACCAGCGCATCAAAATCCGACGCCTTCAGCCCGGCCAGCGCAGTCTGCGACTCGACAGTGCGATCTTTCTCGGTGTCTTGAACAAATGTCTGGGCAGTACCGCCTTCACTCGAGCCATGGGTGACCGAAGCACCCTGAGCTTTGAGCGCTTCCAGCGGTTTAATCAGTTCGTCCCGCTCGATCCCCGTGTTGGAGGTGATGAACAATACGTTTTTACCTGCCAGTTGGTTACTCATAATGGTCACTCCGTCCTCTTATCAAGGTAATGAAATTGAGGCGTGCGGGTGGTGATTCATCCGACGCGTTGAAGATGGGAGGCCAGAGCGGTTTTGAAAGTTCAGCTGGATTTATATTGGTGTGATTGGGCGGGCGAAGCTTGAAGACAAAGTCCCGGTTAACTGTGCGGCGTGTGGTGTGGTTTTCGACACGCACATTGACCAGCGTCCAAACCTGCGCAACGATCTGGTACTACTCACTGCCGAGGCAATGAACGTTGAATCATAAAAAATTACTGGGCTATCTGCCTGACGATCTGGTTGAGCCGATCACCCATGACGTTGCGCGGGTGACTGCATGGGAGATGCTTGGCCCTGAAAAAATCCCCCATGAGCTACTGACTGCCCAGGTGCTCAAGAAGGTGTTCCTGCGTTGGGATTGTGTGTTGCAGGGCCCTCGTGATGAGGCCGGCCCACACTACAAAGACCTGGTGGGCCTGACGATGGCGGCCGTGCTTCATCGTCATGGATTTCACGACGAGGCATTGACCCAAGCTGCGCTGGAGGCGGTCGACAGGCTTAATGAGCAGGTCGTGCTGAGCGATACCTTCGAACGTAACAGCGATGCCATCAAGGCGCTGCTGACTTCGCCACCGACACCCTTGGTACGACGCCCGTCGTTCGACAAAGACGTCACGTTCTTGCGAGAGGGCGACGTCCTGTCAGTACAGATCGGCGAATGGTTTTATGCGATCTACGTCCATAGCATCCTGGGTAATCACGAAGCCCCGGTGGTCGAGATTTACGATTTCGCCTCACGCCAGCGGCCAGGGCCTGAAGACCTCCGGCAATGCAAGGCCAAAGGGCAGCGCTACAATGACGGCACGATGCGTATCGCACAGCACGCGCCTTATGGGCTGCGGGATGTGCCGGACAGGGCCAGGCAGTTTCAGATCATCGCCAGCGGCTTGCCCGCGCCCCGTGTTGATCATTTACAACCGTCGATTGGTTTGTTCGCCGTAAGCGACCCGTTCACCCTCCTGGAAGATATCCAGCGCGCCTTCGGTCACGATTGAAAGCTCCCAGATTGAACAGCTCCCTTAGCGTTGCATCGCCTCCAGGCCAACGCCCGCGACGTAACGCACCTGCTCATCGGTATCCTGTGTTGCCCGACGTAGCGCCTCGATGGCCCGACGCGCGTCGTCGGGCAGCAAGCCACGGTTATTCAATCCACTCACCGCATGACGACGAATAGCAACGTGGGGTGAATCCAGTCCGCGCAAGGCTTCGGTGACATCAGCAGTAGTGGTATCGATTTGGTGGTAGAACTCTTCAAATTTCTCTTCAACCGCAGCCCGAACCTCAGGACGTTGATCAAGCAGACGCTCAAGGGGCCTGTAATCCAGCACCGGTGGCTGCACGCTCCGCCAGCGGAAACCGTCAAGATTAGCGCAAATCCCCGCGACTGCGACGTCGGGCGCTTGCTGCATAAGCCAGTCAAAATCCTCAAGGTAACCCAAGGCCGTCGCGCACCAGTTGCGGGTCGGTTGCTCAGGGGCTTCAATTGCCTGTCGGCGCAGGGCCTGGATCACGGGCTCATCAGCAATGCCGGCCAGCCCGAGAATTCGCGCGGCAGCGGTAGGTTCTTTATGCCTGTTGAGCTCCTCGATAAGCGCTGCCTGTGCGGGACGGCCGTTGGCAATCAACCACGGCTCTGCGTCTTCCCCGGAAACACCATCAAAACAATGTAAGCGGCTGACGTAAAACGCGGCCTGCTCGGCGAGCGGCAAGGCAGCGACTTCGCGCAGCTGGTTTTCAATGGCCAGTTCGACAGGGAAATTCTCCTCGAACTGCTGGCGCGTCATGCTGCGCTTGGCCAAGGCGGTATAGCCACCAAAGTCATGAAAAATCACCACGAAGCCGGGCGTCACACCAGGGTGCCCACTGAAATGGCGGCCCAGCGCCCTGGCGGCACGGCTGACCGTGACCAGAAAGCGTCGCTCCGCCGCTTGCCATTCGCGCGGACGAAGCCAATTGGCATAGGCTTGCAGCTCATCATCAAGCGGCTTGAACTGCTCAGTCGCGCAGATTTCCCAATCCCAGCGCCAGTCCGCCGGGTTCCACTTCACCGAACTGAAGCTTTCATCGTCGTCATCAGGGAAGTCTTCGCTGAGCGCCTGCAGGCTGTTTGCCCCAAAGCTGGGCAGCGACAGAACGCCTTCTTCTTCCCGGTAGCTGGCATGAAACGCTGCGGCGTACACAGGGCTGCCGCCTTCATCGAGCAGCGTTTGCAATGTTTGTCTGGCGGCGTCGAACAGCGCCTGTTCCAGAGCTTTCCAATTCATCATTCAGGTCCTTGCTGACAAAGTGAGTTCAGCCCAGCAGGTCGAGCATGCCCTCAAGGGTGCTTTCCAGACGGGCTAATTCGATATGCGTGCCATCGCCATATTCGGCGGTACGCAGCGCACATTCAATAATCACCGCGAGCCCCAGAGGTGCTCGATGGCCGGGGTATTTGCGCAGCCTGAGTTCGACCCGGGTCGGGCTTAGCCAAGTGCTGCGGTCTGCTGACCACAGAGGATCCTTGAAGCCAAACACCACGTCGCCGTTTTGGGTATCGATGATTTGCGGCGGGAACAGCCAGTGCGAGTTGCCCGCTTCCCACGGGGTCGCCTGGACTTGATAGCGACCGTCGGGAGACAGGGACAGTATTTCAATGTCGCTCATGAGTGTGCTCCTGCAACTGTGCCTGAGTGACTGGAATCACGGCGCGCCGAACATCATCGTCCAGTACATGCCGGCTTCGCTGTTCGATTTCGAGGGAGTGCTGGTATTGATTGAGCTGACCAAAAACGTTAATAGAATCAAGGTCTGTGGCCGGTAGGCTTACCTTGGAGCTTGAGTTGTCTCTTTGTTCATCAACACATTCGACGCTCCTTTCGGCCAGAAGTGGACCTTCGATTTCAAAGGCAAGCATCTGCCGTAGTAGGATGCAGCTTTAAGCAAACGTAGCCTCGTCATGGATGTTAAAGCGCTCGAACAAAGCAACGTCTTATCGATCACAGTGGATCAGGCCCATCGATATTTCGAGATGGTTGTTAGCGCGGACGACGAGACCAAATACAAGCTGATGGCATGGAACGCCGACGGCAATGAGCTAACCATCCGGCTTGGCGCTCTTCATGTTAACAATTCGAGGGTACTTGGAGAGCTTGAAGGGATAAACATTGTTGAGAACGTTCTATTCCTTGAGGGGGATTTTGGGGATATGGCTATCCATGCGACTACGGTTTTGGTCGAAAAGCTGATGTGACTATTTCGCGAGAGGCCCGTTTTGGCGGAATGCAGCTCTCCGTCTGCGAAAGCACTTGTCCTGACACACGCCAGCCTTTGGCAGTTTGTAGCAAACAACACGTAACCATCTCAGCTTCCCCAGATCCCGTGGGACCGGATTCATCCGGGAAGGCGGCATTAAAAGCGACGATGATGTGGCGGATGTACCGGCCTCTTCCCGGATAAATGCGGTCCCACAGGTCTGAACGGCCGCAAGATCTCTTATAAAAAATCACGTATTAACAGCGGTTTCTTAGTCGCAAACGTCGACTCATAAATAGCGTCATCCCACGCACCACGAGCGAGGAATGCATTTGCGCTGAAGGCTCGGGCTTTGCCCAGTTGATTTAGAGAAGCGCTTTCCATAGGTCAGTCTAAAAAGCAGACATTGCGACAGATCGACACCGGCCACCGTACGACTGACAGACACCAAGCCTGCCAATCTCCGGTGAATCCGAAGCATTAGTGCGCTGACACGCAGCGTCCAATGCTTCGACAGCGATAGCTAACTTCAGCCTGCGCCGTCAATTGCAGCTACCACGTCAGATGAGTGTCAGGCTCAAGCCTGCTCATCCTGTTCGTCTTCATCATGCTTGAGCGCAGGCTTCATACCTGGCTGAGGTGCGTGCTCGGCATTCGGCGCGATTTCTTCGCCGTGATTCTTTTTCTCTTGCTGAACTTTTTTGTCGTGGGCAACGTTACGTGGGTCGGTCATGGGGTTTCCTTGATTGGGCAAATGATTCAAATACCCATCGACGCGAAAAGCTGAATCTGAGCGCCCGGGCAAGATTTGGAGTTCGCTGGGGATAGAGCGTTCAGTGCAATTCAACCCCGTAACTGCCGAGCAATGCCAAGAGAGCAAAGATCAAATCAGTGCCACACCGTCCCAAGGTCTTTAAAGATTGCAGAAACCTTAACGCTTTATTCCGCGAGCAAGTTTTCTGCAATCCAGTTGCAAATCATCCAGGTATGGACTGATGCTCGCCAGTTCCATTAGATCCAGAAGCCCTGCGGAGGCTGTCCTGATCGGCCGCCACTCGTCATGATCAAATATAAGTCGATCGTGACAGTGGAAAGCAGCCTCGGTAAGGCTATTGCATCGCTCCCAAATGTCTCGCAGTCGTGTATTGATCTGCGCCGGTAACGCGCTGCCACAGATTGAAAGAAAGTCCTTCAACGGAAGTATCATCAGTGTGCAGCTACCCAACAGAGAGCAGGGAATCAAAATGGCTGAATACCGTTACACGAGCGCGGACAGATTGAGTCAGCTCAAGACGCTGGAGTCAGCGCTGACCGAACTGATACGGGTCATTAACTCCACACCGGCGATGACTTACGTTGACGATTATCGTCTGGCGCTGGCGAAGACCGTTGAGCTTCAAAAGGAGGGCTTTAACCAAAATCAACTGTCAGCCTTGGCACGAGGCATACCGGATGTTTTCAATCGACATAAGGAATGGATACCTCCCATGCATCAGATTGAGACGGGCGAATGGGTTGAGCACGAATGGTGGAAGTTGCTTGATGAAAAATTACAACCTGTCCTGAGTCTTGCCAAAACGTTGAAAACGCTCGGGTACTACTAATTACCCAGACAACAATGTGGATTTATTCGCTTCCGATTTTGATGGCTTCGTTTTTATACCCGCTCGCGGCCAGAATCATTGATAGCACTTCCTCTGCAATCAGCCGCTTTCGATGGGCCTCCTCAACCGCGCCCTGAACGTCATGCCTTGTTCCGAAGTCATAAACAATACTTCAGTCATGCTCCTCAAGGTGCCTTATGAGTTTGATACCCGAACTGAACAGCGAAGCTCATGTGCTGATATGCGGAGCCAGTCGAGGTATCGGCCTGGCACTGTGCGCGGCCTTGCTTGCTCGCGATGATGTGACTCAGATATGGGCCGTAGCGCGAAAAGCCAGCTCCTCCAAAGAACTGGCAAGGCTTGCGGAGCAATATGGCGACCGTCTGCAACGAGTCGACTGCGACGCGCGTAATGAGCAATCTCTCGAAGCCCTCGTGAGCGAGACGCTTGAAGGATGTGATCACCTGCACCTTGTCATCAGTGCGCTGGGCATTCTTCATCAGGACGGCGCAAAACCAGAAAAGGGTCTGGCACAACTGACCCTCGCGGGTATGCAAGCGAGCTTTGCGACCAACACGTTTGCGCCAATCCTGCTGCTTAAACACCTGCTCCCGTTATTGCGCAAACAACCCTCTACCTTCGCGGCGCTCTCCGCCAGGGTTGGCTCGATTGGCGATAACCGATTGGGTGGCTGGTACAGTTACAGAGCCAGCAAAGCGGCGCTCAACCAATTGCTGCACACGGCCAGTATCGAACTGAAACGCCTGAACCCTGCCTCTACTGTTCTGGCAATACACCCAGGCACGACTGACACGGATCTGTCCAAGCCCTTTCAGGCGAACGTACCTGACGGCCAACTGTTCGAGCCGGCTTTCTCGGCGGATCGTATTATCGAGTTGGTAGGCGCACATGGACCGTCCGACAGCGGGACCTTTTGGGCGTGGAACGACCAACCCATTGTCTGGTGAATTTTTTCACTCACAATCCAAGACTATGAAGACCTGGCGACATATGAATTTGGCCCACGAAGGCATCCGAGAGTTTCTTATTAATGGCGTCGTTGTGGGTGATCTTCCTTTACCCACGCACTATGCCCAATTGGATCGTCTTGATGATTTTCAGGCTGGCTTCCGGACCCACGGGAATACCGGCGAAAGCCTGGTATCCGACACTGAAGGCGAATGGAATCCCGACTGGTATGTCCTCGCGCTGACCGGGCTGGATGATCCGGTTTTTATTGCAGCGACCGAAGCTTCAAGGGGCTATCCCGTCTATACCGCAGTCCACGGCGCAGGCCGGTGGGACGCGATACAGATAGCGTCGAGCCTCGTGGCTTTTCGCCGTTTGCTGGAAGCATTGGCAGAAGTGAAGGATGACACCGTCGAATTCAATCGCTTGATCATGGCCGAGATCGGCTCTGGGAATCGGTACTGGCGTGAAGTCATCGATGCGCGTCAGGAAGCAGAGCTGCTGGAGCAATCCACACCCGAAATCAGTGCCTATGATCCGGCTGATTTTGAAAGCGGCGACTTGATCGTTACTGCCTTTGGTCCTCATAAGCTCAAGGTCATTCAGTTGATCAGCAAAGCGGGCAAATTGTCATTGAAGGAAGCACTGGCACTTGCCGACGCGCCTGAATTCAAGGCAGGAAGAGGCAAAAGACTTCAACTGCGCCAATTGCGCGACCATCTGGAGGCCTTGGGCGCAACAGTGGAGTTTCGGCCCGATTGACAGCTAAGCGTATTCCCGACTCGCGCACGTCCATCGGCCGTCAACGTCATTTAGCTTTCGAAGAATGGGATCGAGCGATGTACGTATTTGTGGTCAGGATGTATCGGGAACACGATTGCCCTTGCACGTCCTTATAAGCGCTCATTCGTTCAGTATTACCTCAGCCAGTCGCGACTAATGGCTCGTCGTTGAGCTAAAACCAGATACGACCCTACAAACCGTTACGGAGAAAGCCAGATGTCACGCCGCATACTCATCACAGGAGCCAGTATCGCAGGCTGCGCCACCGCTTGGTGGCTGGCCCGGCAGAACTGCGATGTCACGGTCGTCGAGCAGGCGCCAGCCTTTCGGGACGGTGGGCAAAATGTAGATGTCCGGGGTCCGGCCCGGGAGGTGCTGCGCCTTATGGGGCTTGAGCAAGCGGTTAGAGATCACAATACTGGCGAGCGTGGAATAGCGTGGGTCGACGACCAAAACAAGACCATGGCTCGTATTGACCTGGCGGATATGGAAGGAGACGGCCCTACCGCCGAGCTGGAGATATTGCGCGGCGATCTGGCCCGTATTCTTTACGAAGCATCATTGCCTCACACCGAGTATCGCTTTGGGGAGCGCATCACTGCTGTTGTGCAGGATGAGAAGGGAGCGATTGTCAGGTTCGAGGGCGGCACCGAGGAACGCTTTGATCTGGTTATCGTAGCCGAAGGCGTTGGCTCAAACACCCGCGATATGGTGTTCCCCGGGGAGAACACACCACGCTGGATGGATCTGGCGACTGCATTCTTCACCGTGCCACGCGCCTTGACTGATAGCGAGACCGCACGTTGGTATAACGCTCTCGGCGGTCGAAGCGCAGGCGTTCGCCCCGACAATTGTGGTACCACCCGCGCCTTCTTCAACATTCAGGGGCAACGACACCTGGCAACCGTCAGGACTATCGCCCAGCAGAAGGCTTTTCTGAAGACGCATTTCCAAGATGCGGGATGGGAAGTGCCACGCTTGCTTTCGGGCATGGAGGCAGCCGACGACTTCTGGTTCGACGATCTGCGCCAGGTAAAGATGAAGCGATGGTCGGCTGGTCATGTGGTTCTCACCGGCGACGCTGCCTGGTGTGTCACCCCACTGGGAGGGGTTGGTGCTTCGCTGGCCCTTGTAGGTGCATACGTGCTGGCTGGCGAACTCTCGAAAAACGATAGTCATTCTGCTGCGTTTGCAGCTTACGAAAGCATCCTGCGACCCGTTGTCGAAAAGTCGCAGAGCATCCCAAAGATCGTCCCCCGCCTGACCCACCCTCGCAGCCGCGTGGGGATCACTTTGCTCCGTGCCGTGCAGCGGATTGTTGCAAGTCCTGTTATTAGCAAGCGTGCAGCGAAATCGCTTACTCCAGCTCTACAATCGTTCAAACTCCCGCGCTATTAGCCGCACTCAGAGTTTTTCCTGTGCATGCAAAAACACTCTTCACTGGCTGCATTGGGTCGATTCTGTTGAAAAAGTCGGCCATGGTTTCCTCAGCAAAAAAGTATGCGTCCGAGATTGAAATTTTCACTTTCGGCAGAAGCTTCCGGACTCAGATTTCACGTAGCAGCGTGCAAAAAAGGCGTTTCACCAGTCAATGGTCAGGCCGTTTTGGGCGGACCGACTTTTTCAACAGAATCGGCCAAAAGCGCCCTGTCGCGATCAGAAACGTTTGACGACAACACGTCCCTCTCGCACTCTGCTTTACCCCTTTCGCTCACCAGGCTCCCCATGACACTCCCGACCGTAGTGCTGCTCGACTCCTGGCCACAGCCGGGTACATCGCCCGAACCCGTGGTGTTCGCCACGGACACACAGCTGTGTTTACGGTACTGCACCGATGGGGAGGACATAGTTGTGATTCATTTCCCCTTGGTAAAAAAAATCCAGTTCGGCTGGCCAAACGACGAGGCTTTGGGCGGCCATCCACTTATTGGACTTGGCCTCAAGCATTACCAGATTCATCGAATAGATAATTCGCCCTGGCTGGCAGAGCTTGAGCAGAGAAACGCCATTCATCCGCGACACGATAAGCAACTGTTTGTAGAACATGCCATCCATTATGTCTTTACGTTTCAGGACTCAACTTTGGAATGCATCGTAACTGAGGAGCCGTTCTGGCATCCAAAGGTACAAGTCTTTACTTCGGAGCAGGAGGCAAGGGATGGCTGGCGCAAACTGATAAATGAAGTGGGAACATGAACTCAACAGTCAGGAGCGGATGACCGCTCTCGGTTGGAAGTAGCCATCCGTGAGGCAGCAATCGGCCAATAGCAGACAAAGGACGGAAAATAAGCTGTCCGTTATTCCTACGCGTACGACAGAATGTGACCTTCCCTTATACTCTTAGGCCTTGCACTCCATGGACGACAGTCGTTTCACCCCGCAGCAGGTGGCGTCGCGATCTGGTAATGCTCAGCTGGATAAGGATGTAAGGCAATGGCTAGTGGGCCTGCCAATCGCTGAGAGACTCGATTTTTTAAAGCAACTTTGGCCACTGAACTTCCGGTATTCACTCAGACTGCTCCAAGCAGCACAGCTACCGAGGCAAGAAAACGAATACATGTTCAGGCACTGGCTGCGTGTTGGCCATCACAATACGGCGCAGGAACTCATCAAGCGGTTACAGCCGGTTCTTGGGGAAAGAAAATTCTGGCAGATTGCTTCACAAGAGACGCTTTCACCGACTATGCGCGAATTCATGAATTACTACAGCCTCGGACGCCTGAACTCGCAACCCGAAGGAAAATAAACCTTTAGCCTTCTAGAAAATCTGTTTTCGGCGCCCCGGATACTACGGCCATTAGTGGCGACTGTTATCCGCTGGGTTGATTTATGCTCTTGGTGATAGGCAACCATCAGCAATCGGGGGGAAGATGAACGAAGAGTTCAGCTATGTCTGGCTATTGCCGCTTCTTGAGAAACCTTTCGAAACGGCTGCACTCGATTTGCCAGATGCGGTAAGCGCTCTTAGCAAAAAATATAAGCGACCTGCCGACATTGCGTTGCAGCCGCTGGTGATCACAGCCTTGACGTCGCATTCCGAATATTGGTCAGGACTGGCGCTTAAATGGCTGGAGGATGGCTTTCCTTTAGACATTGCGCTGACCGCGATCTTGGCTCAGTGCACCGAGGACAAAACGCTGTCTCAGTCCCGCCGTCATAGAGCACATAGACTTGTTAGCCGGTAAAAATCATGGGACTGAATCCTATGTCTGGCTGTTACCGGCCGAGGCTGTGTAAAAACGTTTTCGAGTGCGACCGGTCCTCAAAACCGGACTGAAGTGCGTCCGGATCGGTTACAGGAGCGAGACACACCGCGGTGTTGGGCCGAATGGCCCGAAGAATATCCACAAGGCGCCACTCTGCAAATGCCCCGCTACCTTAATGCCTGGCGCCTGGCGCCTGGATGATCTCAGAAGCGGTCATCTAGGTTGAGCGCTATCCGGACGACGTCAAACCTGCTCAACAATGCGGTGCCGTCAGTGACACCAAGAATCTGATCGATTGCATTCGCTGGATAATTGGGAGTGTCATCGCCAAAACTTCCACCAAGGACGAACTCGTTTCTCATCCATCGTTGTGCTTGTCTGCCTGTAAACAGCAGTTGCGATCGCATGAGTCTGCGCCGCCATCTCATCTAACCAATCTTGAGGCCCGATCCAATGATCGTGAACTGCCTCCAGAAACTCCCGATCCAAAGGCAGCCCGGAAGCATCGCCAACGACCGTACTGAAAGCCTCGCATTTTGGACACCATGCCGTGGTCTCAGTAAAGCGTGTCACATCAGCCGAAGGAAATACCGCATAGCAACCAAAGCAAGCGCAATCGTTGCTGATGAGAATTTCAGCCTGATTGCGGTTCGCGTGATCATGCGCGCTGTAAGTGTCGGGCATTCATGCCTCCATCGCAGTGCGCCAGATTAATTGAGCGGCGATCACAAGGCAGTCAGGCGATCAAGCTGCTCTGCTGAAGGAAATCCTAGTGTCCGATAGCGAGGTGGATAGCCAGCTTCTGTAGTCAGCAGATCGCCAAGCTCGGATTCAAGTTCGCTCCATAGAACGGTTTTGACTGTCGGTTCCCCACCCTCAAAGGGTTCAACCAACACGATGCAATCACTCTTGGGCAATAGGGTCGGCACACCTTTTGTCCAAGTGCTCATCGATACGGTTTTGCCGTTCTGGTCAGACAGCTCGTAGAGAAGGTACGAGGCAACAAACACATCGACGCTCGTTTCCAGATTGACCTTATCGAGCAACTCTTTCTGATTACTGTAGCTACCCTGGAGCAGCAGATGTTCCAAAGTGGCCAGACGGCTATTGACCGCTTCATCATCAGGGTGAAATGGGACGATATCGCGCCCGTCATAGGTATAAATGTCGGTGGAGACTGCCCTGCCCCTCTCAAGCGCTTTGAAGCCAAGCTCGACCATCTGACGGATGCCTTGCTCGTCCTTGTCGCCCGTGACCATCAAGACGTCACGACTGGGGATCATGAACACCGGTCGACCTTTAACGGGTGCGCGCTGTAGAACATCTGGCAACAAGACTCTGCTGCTGTCGTATCCGTCCGCCCACTCCGCGGAGTAAAGCCCAGGGATAATTTCACCAAAGGCCTCGGGCGTAGCATCGCGCAAGTTCTCAATGGAGATCGCCACTGCCTCATCCATTGTGACACCCCACTGCGCTTCAGGGCCGCTGGTAAGGGTGGCGGTGGACTCGGGAGAGTCGACGGCAAGCATAATCACACAGTCGCGGCCCAAGGGCTGATAAACGACATCGTGCCGCTTGTCGCTATGATTTCTGGCGTGCTCCAGTCGAATTTCCTCAAGCATGGCAAGATTTCGAATCACCGGACGTAATTGCGATTTCACGTTTTCAAAGACCGTCCCGGTTCTCTGGCCAGACACCAACAGCGTCGATACGTACCCACTCAGAATTGCGACCTTCTGGGTCTTGTCTCCATTTTGATAGTCGTGAAAGGCGTTATGAAGATTGAAGTAAGAGCCATTGTTATGACGGATGCGGAACTCGCTAGCCTGAAAGTCCATGGCCTCGCTGTAGCCAGCCTTGCGGGCTGAATCGATAAATTTTTTGGCAAATTCTTCCTGAGTCAGAGGACGACTGAAGATTTTGTCGAGCAGGGATTTGAGCATGCACAGGATCCTTCGTGTCAGCAGGCATTTATAAACCGAGTGGGTTGGGCGCGGCTAAACTTGTTCACAGCTTGAAAACGGCTGCTTTCTATATCGACGGGTCTCAGATGAAAAACAGGGTCGTACACCTGGAGCTAGTTTCATGAATCCTACAACCCGGACGGGCGTTATTTTATTGTAAATGCCCGCCTTTCACGACAGGCAGACACCAGCCAGAAACTGCCCCCCAGAAAGCTAACGCCGAGCGGTCACTCGTCAAACAACGTCCAGCCATGGCAAATGCCGACAAAGTCTTTCGCCGTAAAAAATAATGTCAGTTCCTCTGGGTTAAATTCTTTGTAGAGCCAGTGCCCGGGTACCGGGCCTCTCGTTATCACGTATTCCAAGCGGTATTTCTGGACAGCTCCAAAACTGCAGGAGCGTGAGTTCAACTCAAACCTGTCACCTCTGTTGAGCGCCCATAGCTTTTCAACAAGGCAATCATCAAGCGCCGCCTCTCCAGCTATCTCAATGAGATGCTGTGAATGAAGTTTCTTTTGAAGCCTAACGCTTCTGGCCATGCATCAACCTACCTATTAATAGTCCGGGCATCGGCATCATGATACCGGGACATGATGAACGATTTGGTTAGAAGCGGGCATTTCGGATGTCGCTTGATTTGGGGGGATTTCACTCCGTGGGTGGTTCTCGGTATCGTGGGAAATTTGGCGGTTCTCGTTATTACGGTCCAGTGAGACTCCTCGTGGTGATGGGCAATATGATATGTACTAACAGGCGGTTCGCAGCCATGAGCCGTTGACAGCGAAACGAATCCCGGAAGTAAGTGAGTATTTTTATGAACGAAGGTTGGCAAAACGACGATTACCTCATCGTCCTCACGCAGGATGAAAGCTTTGCTGCGATGAAAGCCTACCGGTTTGACCATTATCTGCCGGGTTACACGCTACTGGGCCTGAGGAGTTGGGACGATTTTATAGTCATGGACTCTTGCGGTGTAATCTTCACGCTGCCGACCCTGCCGCTCGATGCGTCCTGTGTTGCGCCGTTTGAGCTGCCCCAGCAGATTTCGCTGGAGCCTGACGAGCAGTTCACAGGGAAGATCAAGTGGTATGTGAAGCCGTTAATCTTCGGGGGAGATCCAACAGACAAAACGAATATGGCGTGGGTCACTCATGAACAACATGCTGAACTTGTGGCTTGGTGGAACGAACAGTACAAGCGCGCCAGAGCGGAGCATTTGAGCGATAACGTTTAAGCCAAAATCCGAGTCCTCGACCTTCTGCGCAAAACACTGCTTTCAATCTCAGGGCGCGGGCTTTTCTACTGTGGAAACGATGCGGATTTTTTCAGCAGAACGGGCCAGAAGCTGCCTGATTTGCAAAGGATTCAGTGCACTCTCAACATTAGGTATCAGGAATGATCAAGCGCGCTGCAATTACGATACTGGCCTTTCTCATCGCACTCCCATCATTCAACTGGTTATTTGGTGAAGCGGCAGTGATGTTTGAAATGGCAAACACGGGAGCCACATCAAGAACAGAGCTGGCAGACGACTTCGGTCTTGGCATCATTGGAATCATGGTTGTCTTGCCAGCAACCATAATCGGCGCAGTCATCACAGCCTCATTTGTCTGGTGGAAAATGAGGCCCCGAGAGTGAGGCTAAATGCCTGGCCAACCCACAGAGCCGAATCGCTAAAGCGAGCGGCTGAAAGAAGCGCTTCACGAGGCGATTTTCCTTTAGATCCGAATGTTGGTTGCCGCTGTGAAAATAGTGAAATCTACCCGTTTTGACGATGTCGACCTCGATCTGGAGTATGAGTACTGTGGCTATAATTACAGCGTGCAGCACGAAGCGGATATGTTCCTGATCAGAACTTACGATGATGAGCCTGGGCGGGCGATAGTCATAAGTCCGGCTACGATGCATAGCAACGATCATCTTGGACAGCTTGTCTCTTTCTTGCAGACGGAGTTAGGGGTCTCCAGGATCAGGCTCTATAAGAAAGACTTGGGGAGCTACGCCGAGATCGATCCTGAGACGTTAGCGTTCCTTACCGTTTGAGTTCGGCAGCGATTGCACGGTTTGGGGAGGTGAAGCGGACACTTCGGACTACTCAAGGGCTACGCAGACCTGTTCGAACCACGCCGCAAAGGTTGGCCAGCTTTCGTCTGTACTTCCGTTGTGTGACCAGTATCGAACAGCACCCGCCTGCGAGATGCAGAAGTAGTCGCTGTTATCCTCAATGAAAGGCAACCAGTCCCGCGACAATCCCTGAGCCCAGGCGGCTTCGGCAATTTCAAAGATATCCAGATGGCTGCATCCGCTCAAAATCAACGCGGGTTCAAATACGGCGTTTGCGACATCACTGCCACCTTTCAGGAAATGGATATATTCATCAGGAAAGCGAAAATTGAGCCTGCTCTGCGCGTCAGCAATTTCAGCATCTGTTGGAATACGAAAAGGATTGTCTGTCATTCGTTCAAGTCCGGGTGTTGATCAGTATGGTGCGGTGGGCTTATCAATCAGAACGTGCAGGAGTCCGCTTTGGGTCGGGAATAGCCTTTCCTTGCGTGACAAGCAGAAATCGGCGATTTACTGCCTGTCGATGGAAGAACGGATGATGTTTACCCATCGCCTGCACGACCGATATAAATCGCTGGTGGATCGCTACGCGGACAGCAAGAAGAGTGCCCAGCGCTCAAGGCCCTGGTAAGCCAGCATTCAATTTGAGCTCAGCACACCTCTACAGATTACGCAGTCAGTAAAGGCCTGTGGCACTATCAGGTTCAAATACCGGAACCTGGTGCACGCTGACCATGTTGTAGTTGAGCAGGAAGCCGACGCCGCCCTCGGACTCCATCACTTCAGCCACCCAGCCAATAGGGTTGATGAACAATGAGTTGTCGTGGTTCAGCACCCCGATAGCCGCAGTGGTCTCATCAAAATCCCAAGCGACATCGCCCCAGTGCCAGCCCTGCCCTTTTACATACTGGTTGCCTAGCAACGCGCCAAGCGCAAATATTTCACCCTCGGGCAGCTTGGTGCCACTCGCCTTGCAATCACGCACCCGCTCCGTAATCGCTTCAACCACATCAACCGGAGCATGATCCTCAGTAAGGTTCAGTAAGCCGAGCCCCTGTTGGGTCAACATTTTGAGTTCCTCTGCCAACTCGGCAGGCACCTTGGTGATTTCAGCCATTTCTATTCCTTCGTTTGAAAACCCGCATCCATTTCAATATTCGCACAAAGTATTGGTTTTTACTTGTCAGCCTAATCAGCGGATACCGAGTACTCGAAAGGTTGCAACAGGTCGGTTGCTGCCCAATGCATCAGGCAACAATCGGTCAAAGGCGACCGGTCATTCCCTCCTGATAAGCCGTACTTTTGAAGATACTTTTATTAGACGTCAGGCTTCAGAGCCGTTCATCCTTGAGTAATCGCTTGATCAGTTGTTCCGTCTCATACATTTCAGCGAGAAAGTGCTGATCATGATGACTGGTGGTTTCCAGGTAGCCTCGCGTGCAGTTCAAGAGCCCCTTCAAACTCACCACCAGTTTCTGTTTTGAATCCGTATCGATTAACGCAAGGCTTGTCTCGTACCGCTTCAAGTAATCAGCTACGGCGACTTCATCAGACACGATGCATTTGTCTCGAATTGCCGCGATGGTTTTTTCGATTTGCTGTTTCACGTTCCGCAAGCTGTCTGAAAGCACCTTTTACTCCCGCTACTGTTCACCTGTGGTTTTCTGACCAGAAGGGCGAAAATGCCAGCAACTGCCTGACTACCGTATTCAATTCCGTTATCGGCAATGGGAATTGCCGCCAAAAAAAAGATCGAATTCCGCGCCAATCTTCGCAACGCTCTCTATTTAACCAGACGCTAAGTTTCACCCCCACCCAACCCCTCATACCGCTCCTGAATCCGCCCCAACTCCCCCGACTTCCGCAGTTGCTCCAGCGCCCTCCTCCACCTCGCCACTAAATCATCATCACAATCCAGACTAAACGCGATGTACAACGAAGACCTATACACCTCCACCGGTATCTGCCTCAGCGTACCCGGCGGGATTTTCAGTTGGCGGGTGTAGTAAGCGACGCCTGCATCGGTGTCGCCGACAATGATGTCGGTGCGTCCGGCGAGGAGCATGCGGTAGAGCTGAGGGCTCTGGGTGGCGGTTTTGTCGAGGTTGGTGAAGTTGAGGGATTGCAGGGTGTCGGGCACAAGACCGGCATGTCGGGTAGTGACCATGGGCGCCTGGCGGAGTTGTTCCAGGGTATTTAACGGCGGAGCATCGGCCATTTGGTAGGGGTGGATGGATTCTTCGACGATGGGCCCGACCCATTTGTATAGCGGCTCGCGCTCGGCGGTGCGAAACATGGAGTACATGATGGTTTTGGGACGGGAGTTCAGTGCGTAGCTGGCGCGCATGCTGGGTAGGAGCACGAAGTCGAAGTTGTCCCCGGTGAGGGCCATGATTGCCCGGACGATTTCAGTGGTCATGCCGGTAAGCTGGTTGTTTTCCACATAGTTGTACGGCGCCCACTCCTCGGTCACGACCTGATAGTGATCGGCCCTGGCGGGCGTGCCGAATAATAAGCAGAGGCAGAGCATTGTTGCGTTGAGTATTGAATGTCTCACGTGTTCTGCCTGGTAGGCTGTGCGCGGCACGGATGACCTTGTCTGGAAGGTCAAACTCAGCATAGACCCTTCCAGGCATCTAACCCCTTTAACCACGCCGCAAACGGTGAGATTCATCACGTTTATTCAGTCATAAAACTGGATATAGCGGGTTGAGCACCTCGCAGGAATACGGACTTCAGGCGGGTAAAAACAGCGTAAAAACAGTCCCGGTGCTGTCACTCGTCACGGATACCTGTCCGCCATGGGCTTGCATGATTGAACGCACGATAGCGAGGCCCAGTCCGCCTGAGTCGCCCGGTTGGTTGCGGGAAGGATCGCAGCGATAAAAACGCTCGAAAAGATGCGGCAGATGTTCTGCGCCAATAGGCTCGCCGATGTTGTGGACGTATACCTCTAAACCGCCCGAGCTCAGCGTGCTGCCGATGGTCACGGGGGTGTTCGATGTGGCGTAGCGCAGGGCGTTGGCGATCAGGTTGGCCAGCGCACGGCGCAGTAATTCCGGGTCGGCGTTTAGCGTGCCCTGGCTCTTATCAAACACGGAATAACTATCTGAATAAACCTGGTCTTTCTGTTGGAGCGAGGCTTGCCCGCGAAGAACGATAGCGCGGTGTGCTTGACTTACCGAGTCGACGGCTTCGCGGGCAAGCCTCGCTCCAACAAGCCCATGTTTGCTGCACGACAGCGCGGTGTCACTGACACTGGGGCGGCTCCTATTGATCAGCTCAATACCGCGGTCTTCGCCCATGCCTTCGAAGTAATCACACAACTGTGCGACCAACGCGTACAGGTCGATCTGTTGACGGTTGATCGAGGCTTTGGGCTGTTCGGTACGCGCCAGGAACAACATGCTGTCGATCATGCGCGCCAGACGTTCGTATTCTTCCTGATTGGAAACCAGCAGCTCCTGATAGACCTCGGGCGAGCGGCTGCGACCCAGTGTTTGTTGGGTTTGCCCCATGAGGTTGCTCAGCGGCGTGCGCATTTCATGGGCGAGGTCTTCGCTGAATCGGGTGAGCTGGGCGAAGCCGTCTTCCAGACGGGCGAGCATCTGGTTGAGGGCGTGACTCAGGGTGCTCAGTTCGTTGACGTCCTTGAACGCCTGCAACCGCAGGTGCAGGTGTTGCACGTCGATGCTGGCCGCGCGTGTCGCCAGTTGTCGAACCGGACGTAGCCCCCGCTGACTGACCATCCAGCCCAGCAGGAACGCCGATACCGCGCCGACCAACAAGGCTATCCAGATCTTCATGCGGTAGGCGCCGAGCATTTGTTCGCGCTCGTTGACCAGCTTGCCCGCGATCAGAGTGAGGTGTCGCCCGCTGCTCGGCACATCGAACCACGCCAGTCGCAACGACTTGTCACCCGGGCTATCACCCAACTGTGGCGAAGACGCTGGCGGCAACTCCGGCACAGGCAGGGCCAGCGGGTTGACGTCGATAAGCAATTGGCCCACGTCATCGACAATCCACAGCACGTTGTCGCGATTGCCCAGCATGTTTTCGTAAAGCTGCGGGCGTCTGCGCAGGGTGTCGATGCTGTCGCTGTCAGTTATGAGGGCCTGCATGCGCTGCACGCGCCCAAGGAGCGCTTGATCATCGCGCCAGGTGATTTCGCGTTGCAGGGATTGATAGAGGTAAAAACCGACAGCCCCTAAAAGCAGCACGCTGACCAGAGAGAACATAAAGGCCAGGCGCAGGCTCAGCGTTCGCGGCCACAGGGTCATTGTTGCAGCTCCAGCAGGTAACCGATGCCACGAACGGTGTGGATAAGTTTCGCCCGGTAAGGGTCGTCCACCTTGGCACGCAATCGCCGGATCGCGACGTCGACCACATTGGTGTCGCTGTCGAAATTCATTTGCCAGACATGGGACGCAATCAGCGCACGGGACAGGACTTCACCTTCTCGACTCAGCAGAAGATGCAGCAGCGCGAACTCCTTGTTGGTCAGGTTCAGGCGCTCGCCATTGCGGGTGACTTTGCGCTTGAGCAGGTCGAGGTGCAGATCGGCGATCTGAAACTGTTCGACTTCACGGGGCGGACCGCGACGCAGCAAAGTGCGAACCCGGGCCAGCAGCTCCGCGTAGGAGAAGGGCTTTACCAGGTAATCGTCGGCACCCAGTTCGAGGCCTTTGACGCGATCTTCCACGGCATCGCGTGCGGTGAGGAACAGCACTGGCGTCTGCCATTTACGGCGAATGATCTGCAGCAGTTGCCAGCCATCGAGGCCGGGCAACATGACATCGAGGATGATCAGGTCGAACTCGCTTTCCTGGACCAGATGCAGCCCATCCAGACCGTTCAAGGCCACTTCCACCAGATAGCCGGACTCCCCCAGCCCTTTGCGCAGGTAATCCGCTGTTTTCGCTTCGTCTTCAACCACCAGGATACGCATTAAGTCCTCCGCCACTGATGCATAGCGTAAGCCGATCCACCGCTCTATCTCATTACAAATACGTAATCCGCAGGCAATCAGTTTGTGCGGAAGGCTTGGGCAGTATGGCTGGCAATTGCTCAGCCGAGCCTGAACCGGAGATTTTCATGCTGATCCGAAGCGTCACCTTTTCTTTACTGACATTGGCCATGGGGTCCGGCGTTGCGCTGGCTGACATGCAGAACGTCGCTCAGCGTCCGGATGTCACCTTGAAGCTGACCAATGACCTGCTGAATGCGACGCTGGCAGCCTGTCATTCCGATGGCAAAACCGCCGTCGCCGCGGTGGTTGATCGCGGCGGCAATCTGGTTGCAGTGCAGCGCGACGATAACGTCGGCCCGCACAACACCCTCGCAGCGCAACGCAAAGCCTTTACTGCGCTGTCGACCAAAACCCCGACGCGGTTGCTGTCCGAACGCGCTCGTAACAATCCCGAAGCCGAGAACCTCAACACCCTGGATGAGCTGCTGCTGTTAGGCGGTGGTGTGCCGTTGAAAGTGGGTGATCAGGTCATCGGAGCCATTGGCGTTGCCGGCGCTGGCGGTGCGGAAGTCGATGAAGGCTGCGCGCTGCAAGGCATCGCTCACGTTTTACCCAACCTCAAATAATCTGGAATATCTCGTATGAACATGCTGAAAACACTGATCGCGGGCGCTGTATTGAGCAGCCTTTCGTCCATTGCACTGGCGGCGGGTAATCCGCTGAGCGTACACGTGCTGAACCTGCAGGACGGCCTGCCCTCCTCCGATGTCAGCGTGACGCTGGAAAAACAGGAAGGCCAGGGCTGGAGCACGCTGAACAAGGGTGTAACCAACGAGCAAGGCCGGATTACCGGGCTGTACCCGGAAGGCAAGACGCTGGAAAAAGGCACCTATCGCGTAACGTTCAAGACTGGTGAGTGGTTCCAGAAGCACCAGACGGCAAGTTTTTTCCCGGAAGTGCCGGTGATCTTCAACGTGGACGGCAGCTTGCCGCATTACCACATTCCGTTGCTGATCAGCCCTTACGGCTTCTCGACGTATCGCGGGAGCTAGTTTGCGAGACATCAGATCTGCGTAATCAGCACTCGCGTCTCGCCAACAAGTTGGCTCCTACCGGGATCCGGCCCCCCCTGTGGGAGCCGGGCTTGCCCGCGATTCAGGCGCCGCGGTGTATCAGGCATACCGCGTCATCGTTCATCGCGAGCAAGCTCAGCTCTAACGAAGCATCGCATTCCCTTGTAGGAGCTGCCGAAGGCTGCGAAGGCACTTCCTGACACACCGCTATTCGCAGCCTTTGGCAGCTCCTACAGGGATGTACGGGGATTAATTACAAAGTAATGGCGTCAACAAAACGTCTAAAAAACGCATTCGCTGCACATCACTTTTGCCAACCGCCGAACGGGTGACGGTTTCCCGACACACGGTCACAACTTTCACGCGACTCCGTGTCATATCAGAGTGCTGGCCGATTGGAAATTGGCAGACAAGCAAACTTAGCCTGTGACCGGAGATAACCCCATGATTTTCAACGTCCAAAATTTTGGCGCCAAAGGAGATGGCGTCACGGATGATACCGCTGCCATCCAGAAGGCAATTGACGCAGCAGCAGCGGCAGGCGGTGGGCAGGTTTACATTCCGCCGGGGACGTTCATTGTCAGTGGGGGTGAGGAACCGTCGGACGGCTGCCTCATGCTCAAAAGCAATGTGTACATGTATGGCGACGGGATGGGTGTTTCGAACATCAAGGTGGCTGACGGCTCGGACACGAAAATCACCGGTATCGTCCGCTCGGCCTATGGCGAAGAAACCCACGACTTCGGTCTCAGCAACCTGACCCTCGATGGCAACCGGGATAACACCACCGGCAAGATCGACGGCTGGTTCAATGGCTACATTCCCGGCCAGGAAGGTTACGACTCCAACGTCACCCTGGACGGCGTCGAAATCAAGGACTGCTCCGGTTACGGTTTCGACCCCCACGAACAGACCGTCAACATGGTCATCAAGAACAGCGTGTCCCACGGCAATGGCCTGGACGGCTTCGTGGCTGACTTTCTCAGCAACAGCACGTTCGAGAACAACGTCGCCTACGACAACGATCGTCACGGCTTTAACGTAGTCACCAGCACTCACGACTTCACCCTGACCAATAACGTCGCCTACAACAATGGCGGCGGCGGGATCGTCGTGCAGCGCGGCAGCGAGAACATTCCTTCGCCCAGCAATATCGTCATCACCGGCGGCGAGGTTTACGGCAATGGCGCTGAAGGCGTGCTCATCAAGTTGTCCAGCGATGTCACCCTCAGCGGCGTGAATATTCATGACAACGGCAGCGCCGGGGTGCGGATCTACGGCAGCAACAACGTTGATGTTACCGATAACACCCTCAGCAACAACGCGCTGAAAGGCGGTGTACCGGAAATCATCATCCAGTCCTACGACGATACCCTTGGCGTCTCCGGCAAGTATTTCAACGGCAGCGACAACACGATTCAGGGCAACACCATCACCGGCAGCAACCTGTCGACCTACGGCGTGGCAGAACGCAACGAAGACGGCACCGACCGCAACGCGATCATCGGCAACACCATTGGCCATACCACCAAAGGCGAGACACTGGTGTACGGCGACGGTAGTTACGTAAGCGCCACCGTTCCAGTAGTCACTGTTCAGGGCACGGAGGGCAACGACACGCTGATCGGCAGCAACGCCAATGAAATCCTTTACGGTGCAGCCGGTAACGACGTGATCAATGCTGGTGCCGGAGCCGACATCCTGGTCGGCGGCGCGGGCGTCGACAAGCTCACCGGCGGTGCGGGCGCGGACACCTTTCGCTTCGCCAGCCAGTCCGACAGCTATCGCACTGCGACTAACAGCTTCGTCGACACCATTACCGATTTCGATGTCACCCAGGACAAGATCGATCTGGCCGACCTGGGCTTCACCGGTCTGGGCACCGGTCGGGGCGGCACCTTGCAGGTCAGCTACAACGCCAGCACCGATCGCACCTACATCAAGGATTACGACGCGGACGTCAACGGCAATCGCTTCGAGTTGATTCTGAGCGGCAATCTCACCAGCACCCTGACCGCCGATAACTTCATCTTCAACCGGACAGTGACCGGCACCAGCGGCAATGACACGTTGCAGGGCACCGCTGCGGCAGACACCCTCCTCGGCCTGGCCGGTAACGACAGCCTGGCTGGCGGCGCGGGCGATGACACGCTCAATGGTGGCGCGGGCATGGACACCCTCAGCGGCGGTGCGGGCGCGGACACCTTTGTGTTCTCCGAACGCACGGACAGCTACCGCAACTACAACGCAGGCGGCGCTAACCTGGGTGACCTGATCACCGACTTTGATCGCACCGCCGACAAGATCGACGTCTCGGCACTGGGCTTTACCGGTCTGGGCGATGGCAAGAACAACACGCTGTATCTGGTGCTCAACGACGCCGGAACCAAAACCTACATCAAGTCGCTGGAAGCCGATGCCAACGGCAACCGCTTCGAGATCGCGCTGGATGGCAACTACCTCGACAAACTGACCAACGCTAACTTCGTCTTCGCCACTGCGCCTACCACCAATCAGGCTCCGGTAGTCGCGACGCCGTTGCTGGATCAGAACGCGACGGAAAATACCGCCTTCAGCTATGTCGTGCCCGCCACCAGCTTTACCGATCCGGACAACGACAGCCTCAGCTACACCGCCTCCCTCGCCGACGGCAGCGCCCTGCCCGGCTGGCTGACCTTCGACGCAGCCACTCGCACGCTGAGCGGCACGCCGGACAGCACCGCTTCGGGCAACTACTCAGTGAAGATCACTGCGACTGACGGCAGCAACGCCACAGTCAGCGACAGTTTCACACTGGCGGTGCAGGACGTTCCGGGTGCGCCGATCATCATCAATGGCACACCAAACAACGACACGCTGACGGGCACTTCGGCCAACGAGCAATTGCTGGGCGGCGCAGGTAACGACACGCTCAACGGCGGCGCGGGCAACGACATTCTTGTCGGTGGTGCCGGTGCGGACAAACTCACGGGTGGTGAAGGGGCTGACGTTTTCCGCTTCACCTCGAAGATGGACAGCTACCGCACCAGCACGACCAGCGCCAGTGACCAGATCCTCGATTTCGATGTGGCCGCCGACAAGATCGACGTCTCGACCCTGGGTTATACCGGCCTGGGCGATGGCCTCAATGGCACGTTGCAGGTGATTTACAACGCATCGAACAACCGCACTTACCTCAAAGACAACGCGGCTGACGCCAACGGCAACCGTTTTGAGGTTTCAATGGCGGGCAATCTGGTCAACAGCCTCACGGCCAGTCATTTCGTGTTCGCCGACCAGAACACGCCGAGCAATGTCGCGCCAGTGGTAGTCATCCCGCTGCTGGACCAGAACGCCACTGAAAACACCGCGTTCTCGTACACCGTGACCAGCAACAGCTTCGCCGATGGCAACAAGGATGTCTTGAGCTACAGCGCCACCCTGGCAGACGGTACAGCGCTGCCTTCCTGGCTGAGTTTTGACGCCGTCAACCTGACCTTCAGCGGCACGCCAACGGGCACAGCGGCGGGCAATTACGACGTACTGATCAAAGCCACTGATCCTGCAGGCGCGTCGGTCAGCGACACCTTCGCACTGGTTGTGGCGGATGCACCAGGCAATACCATTGCGGGCACCGACAACGCTGAAACCCTGACCGGTACGTCAGGCGCTGACCTGATTCTGGGTCTGGGCGGCAACGATACAATCCGCGCCGGTGCCGGGGCGGACATCATTGACGGCGGCGCCGGACGTGATTCCCTTTACGGCGGCGAAGGTGCCGACACGTTCCGCTACAGCAACGTGCTCGACAGCTACCGCGACTACGACGCAGGGGGCATCACGGCCACGGACACGATCTATGACTTCACCCAGGGTGTGGACAAGATCGATGTCTCGGCTTTGGGCTTCCTCGGGTTGGGCGACGGCAGCAACGGCACGCTGTACATGACCCTCAATGAGGCGGGCGACAAGACTTACGTTAAATCCAGCGTACCTGACGCCGATGGCAATCGTTTCGAGATCGCCCTCAGCGGTAATTACCTCAACACGCTGACCGCCGACGACTTCGTTTTCGGCGCACGTGCCCCGCAGGACATTCTGTACCTGCCGACACTCGGGCAGTCCAACGCGCGACTGCTGCGCATGACCGAGGACGATGATCAATCCGGCACGTCAATGCTGGTCAACGACCTGAGCAAGTACACCACTTACGACGTGCGCAGCCAGTTCAACGATGCTGATGGCAATGGCATCGACATCGCAGTGGGTGGCAGCACCGTTAACGGTATGTCCACACTGGGCGCTGAAGAGCTGAAATTGTGCTGGTGGTTGTCCGACACCAACGAGCCAGGCCCGGCACTGTTGCGTGCCGTTGCGCTGCTGCAGAACCAGCTCACCGAGCTCAAGGCCATCGATAACGTCAAGATGGGCATCATCTGGGGTCAGGGCGAAGAAGCGGCGCAGGAGATTGGCCGGGCAACTGACAAACAGGCAGCAGCGGCTGACTACAAGGCGGCAACGCTGGCGGTGTTCGACTACCTGCACGCGCAGGTCGGCAGCTTCGATGTGTACATGATGGAAACCGGTCACTACGACCAGGACGCTGCCCGCGCACGGGGTTATTCCGAAGAGAAGATCGCGCAGATTGTTGAGGGTGTGGACTATGTTCGCGCCACTCAGGAAGCCATCGCTGCGGAGCGCACCGACGTCAAACTGGCTGTCGATTACACCGACCTGCCCTTGCGTCATGAAGTCGATCCGCTGGTGTATCCCGATGACGTCTGGCACTTGCACGAAGAGTCGGCAGAAATCGTCGGCCAGCGTCTGGCCGACTACATCGCCGATGACCTTGGTTTCAAGGGCAACCCGAACGACAACAACAGCGTGCAGGACATCTTCGACAACGCTCATAACGAAGGCGGGATGATCTTCGGCACCGATCAGGCCGACACGCTGGTTGGCACCTCGGGCAACGACACGCTGGATGGCGACCTGGGCGCTGACACCATGACCGGTGGCGACGGCAACGACATTTATGTGGTCGACAACGCCTTCGACAGCGTGGTGGAAACCAACACCTCGCCTGCGCAGATCGACACCGTGCAGGCCTCGGTCAGCTGGACCCTGGGCGACAACCTGGAAAATCTGGTGTTGACCGGCGTCTCGGCAATCGACGGGACAGGCAACGCGGTCCGCAATTTCATTACCGGTAACTCGGCCAATAACGTGATCAACGGTGCGGCCGGCGCGGACAGCATGAGCGGCGGCAACGGCAGCGACACCTATTACGTGGACGACATCGGCGACAACGTGATCGAGACCAACAGTGACAAGGTGTCGGGCGGTACCGACAGCGTGCACAGCAGCCTGGCGACGTACACGCTCACGGCGAACGTTGAAAATCTGTATATCGACAGCAATGCAGCGGCCAACGGCATCGGTAACGCCCTGGACAACATCCTGTTTGCGGGTGCTGGGGATAACGTGCTGGAAGGGCGTGACGGCAACGATACGGTTTCGTTCGAGCGCGCACTGGCGGGCATCACTGCAACCCTGTCGACCTCAGCGCAACAGAACACTGTGGGCTCGGGGCTGGATACCCTCAAGGGCATCGAAAACCTGACCGGCAGCGCCTATGCCGACACCCTCTCGGGCAACAGCAGCGCCAACGTGCTGAATGGTGGCGCGGGCAATGACACGCTGGTGGGCGGCGGGGGTAATGATCGATTGATAGGCGGTGAAGGCACGGACAGTCTGACGGGCGGAACAGGCGCTGATACTTACGTCTTCGGCTCGCTTTCTGACATGGGCACCGGTGCATTGCGGGACGTCATCAGCGGCTTTAAAACCGCCGAAGGTGATCAACTGGACTTCACCGGTCTGGACGCCAACCCTCTGACCACCGGGATGGACGCCTTCAAGTTCATCGGCAGCAACGCCTTCGACACCGCAGACGCCACCGGCCAGATCCGCTTCGCCGACGGCATCCTCTACGGCAGCCTGAACGCCGACGCTACAGCGGAGTTCGAAATCCAGCTGGTCGGCGTCAAGGAGCTGCACGCCAGCGACTTTACGGCCTGATCAGTAAGTGGAATCCGGTGTGGCTTCTGATATCAGGGGCTGCATCGGATTTCTACACATTGGTCTGTAGGAGCTGCCGAAGGCTGCGAAGGCGTTTTGCCTGATACAAATCGGTTCGCAGCCTTCGGCAGCTCCTACAGGTTTCAGCGTAAATCAGGCAACACATAACTATCTGAATGAATACTATCCCTGTGGGAGCCGGGCTTGCCCGCGATAAGGTTTCGGTAACCTGTCTACCAGATCTCGGTGCCTGTATCGCGGGCAAGCCCGGCTCCCACAGGATGATGCGATCCCAATATTGGCGCGATGTCGTGGGACCGGCTTTAGCCGGGAAGAGGCCGGTACAGTCGCTGCACCTATGTCGTCAGGTATGCAGCTTTCCCGGCTAAAGCCAGTCCCACGTCGTCACATCAACCTGCGCGCAAACCAGGATCTACCACCTGGATCTGCGCGAGCTGGAAAATGGCGCCACCCCTCAAAACAACCGCTGCACCTGCTCCATAACGCCGCGATTCATCAGGCCGGTGTGGGTATGCAGGCTCACATAGCTCTGCAACATGTCGAGCTTGGCGTTGAGCAAATCACGACGAGCCTGAAACACGCGCTGTTGTGCATCGAGGATATCCACGGTCGAGCGCACACCGCCCTGAAAGCCTTTCTCGGTCGAGGTCAGCGCTTGCTGGCTGGACTCCACCGCCCGCTGCATGGCCTTGCTTTTGGCAAACCCGGCGACTACTCCCACGTAATCCGTCTCGATGTCTTCCGCCAGTTGCTGGCGCTGCACGTCATAGTCCGTTTGCGCGCCAGCCAGTTGCGCCTCGGCCTTTGCCACCGACGCTCGAGTCGAGCCGCCGCGATACAACGGAATGTCCAGCTGCACGCCCACGTAGTAGGTGTCCTGACGGGGATCGAGGTCCTGATACTGGCGGGTTTCTCGACGCGTCAATTGAGTGGTCAATGACAGCGTTGGATAATGCCCGGCACGCTGTGTGTCAGCCTGTGCCTCGGCCACTCTCATGGCCGCCAGACGTGCTGCCAGTTCCGGGCTGGCGTCCTTGGCAATGGCCGTCCAGTAAGGCAGATCCTGTTCAGCCGGGATCGGGCTGGCGGCGGCAAGCTCTTCGCGCATGGGCTGGATATCGTCAATCGGCACACTTGCTCGACCGGACAACGCTCTTAGCGCTGCGGTTCGCCGCGCCACGGCCTCTGTCTCCTGCGCCTCGACAAGGTCCAGACGGGACTGCGACTCATAAATGTCGGTGATAGCGCCCTGCCCTGACTTGAACAGTTTTTGGCTTTGCGTCACCAGACCGCTGATCGCAGCTTTTTGCTGAGCGATCAGCTTGATCTCGTTTTCGGCACGGGCGACATCGAAATACCCTTTGGCAACCCGGTCATAGAGACTCTGATTGGCGACGTCGAACTGCTGCGTACCCAACACCCCTCGTGCCTTGCCCTCTTGATAGGCGGCCCAGCGGCCTTTGTCATACAGCGGTTGTTGCGCGGCCAGCGTGACGTTGTTGGCCTGGTAATCATTGCTGTTCACATAGCCGTTATCGCTGCCGCCATCGGTGCGGCCGCCATTGCCATAGCGCGAGGTCAAAGACACCTGCGGAAGAAGACCGCCACGACCGATCGCCTCTTCCTGCTGTGATGCGTCATAAGCATGGCCGGCCGATTTCAGAGTCGGGTCATTAAGGCGTGAGGCATCGTAGGCCTGGGTAAGGCTCAACCCGGCCTCAACGGCCCATGCAGGATTGAACACCACACAACCAGCCCAAAAACCTGCCACTAAAAAGCAACGGGAACGGCGAGAACACGGGATCATGCTCATTCCTCTTTGAACGCAGCGAGCATTCGTTCGCGCAGGGGCTTCATCAGGTAATTCATCAGCGTGCGCTCTCCGGTCACCACCGTGACATCGGCAAGCATGCCGGGACGCACCAGCAACCCGGCATTTTGCAGCGCGACCACCGTCTCGGCAGGGATCTCGACCTTGGCGGAGAAATACGGCCGACGGGTCTGTTCATCAAGCAACTGATCTGCCGAAACCGTGCTCACCACGCCTGTTACAGTGGGCGTATCAACCCGTTGCAGCGCCGTGAAATGAACATTCACCGGTAATCCCGGGCGCAATTTGTTCGCCATCAACGGTTCGAAACGCGCCGTGATTGCCATCGGCGCGTTCAGCGGCACCACTTGCATCAGACTTTGCCCGGCCTGCGCGACACCGCCCACGGTATGAATCGTCACGTCCATGATCTGCCCGGAAACCGGTGCACGAATGGCACCGCTTTCAACTTCAAACTGCAAGGCACTGATCTGATCGGCAAAACCTGCTGCCTCGGCGGAAACCTCACTGAGCTGGGTCTCGGCATCGCGACGAAACTCCTGTTGGGTCTGAAGCATCTTGAGTCGGCTTTCATTGATAGCCTGACGGGTTTTGCCCACATCACCCTGCCCGGACGAAATCTGACCTGCCAGCAATGCGCCGTTGCGCTCAGCTTCGTAAAGCTTGCTGCGCGGCACATACCCTTCACGCGCCAGCTCGCGCAGGCCTTCGAGCTCCTGTTGCTGGAACTGCATCTGCGCATCGAAATTGCGCTTCACGCCTTCGTAGCCGCGTAGCTGCTGCTGCAACGACTCGACTTCGTGCTCGATGATTTTCAGGCGGCTGGCCAATTCAGCGCGACGGGTCTCGAACAACTGAGTTTGCAACGCCATGGCCGCCTTGATGCGTGGCTCTTGGGCACGCTCCAGCAATTCAGGCGGCCACTCGATGGTCGGGTTACCCAGGCGCTCGGCAATCAACCGCGCTTCCACCGCACGATCATTGAGTAATTTGCCTTGGGTGACATCCAGTTGCGACTGCGCGCGCAAGGTATTGAACTGCACCAGCAATTGGCCCTGACTGACGTGATCGCCGTCGCTGACCAACAGCTTCTCCACCACGCCACCCACCAGGGACTGCACGGTTTTACGTTCACCCGCGACCACCACCGTGCCGCTGCCCACAACGCCCTGATCCAGCGGCGCAAGGCAGGCCCACAATAGAAAACTGCCCAGCGCGACACAGAGAAAGATGACCCCGTAACGCGCAGCGCCGCCCGCGTCGGTACTGGCCTTGGGCGCTGTGCCGGGATTGCGCACGCTGACGGGACTGTCGACGCGCACGTTGGCGCCTGGATCAAGATCACGCATCTTTATTGGCCACCCTGACCGGAGCAGGTTTATCGGCAGGCATCAATGCCTTGAGCACCTGATCCCGTGGACCAAAAGCCTGCTGGGCACCGTCCCTGAGCAGCAAAATGTGATCGACCACGGCCAGAATGCCGGGTCGATGGGTAATCAACACCACCGTACTGCCCGCAGCCTTGAGTGCCTTGACCGCCTGGATCAGCGCCAGCTCACCCGCTTCGTCCAGATTGGAATTGGGTTCATCGAGGACAATCAATGCAGGGTTGCCATACAGCGCACGGGCCAGACCCAGGCGCTGCTTTTGACCGCCGGACAAGCCGAGCCCGCCGGGGCCCAGTGGTGTGTCGTAGCCTTGGGGAAAACGCAGGATCATGTCGTGAATGCCCGCATGACGGCTGGCCGCGATGATTTTGTCTGCGTCCTGCTCACCGAAGCGGGCAATGTTGTCCGCGACGCTACCGGCAAACAGCTCGATGTCCTGAGGCAAGTAGCCCAGATGAGGGCCTAATGCATCGTGAGTCCACTGACTGATTTCGGCGTTATCCAGACGCACCGAACCGCCCAGCACGGGCCAGACGCCGACCATCGCTCTGGCCAGCGTGGACTTGCCGCTGGCACTGGCGCCGATGACTGCAAGCACGTCGCCTTTGTTGAGGGCGAAATTGATCCCGCGCAGGATCGGTTGCGACGCCCCCGGAGGTCCGGCATAGAGTTGTTCCAGCCGCACAGCGCCAGTGGGTGGTGGCAACGGCATGCGCAGTCGTTCGCGGGGATGCTGAGTCAACAGCTGACTCAAGCGCTGATAACTCTGGCGCCCTGAGCTGAACTGCTTCCAGGAACCGATCGCGATTTCAACCGGAGCCAGCGCGCGACCGAGCAACAGCGACATCGCAATCATCATGCCCGCCGAAAGCTGGCCCTCAAGCACCAGCAATGCGCCCAGCCCCAACGCCAGCGACTGCCCGGAAATACGTACGAATTTGGTGGCCGACGTGATCTGTGCGCTGCGGTCGCTGGCTTGCGACTGGGCGGCGATGATCCTTTGTTGCAGCAGACTCCAGCGCTGGCGCAACGGACCGAGCATGCCCAGCGCCCTGATCACCTCGGCGTTCTGCAACGTGCTGTTGACGTACCCCGCCGAACTCACGCTCACGCGGTTGGCTTCACCCAGACTGGCCCGCGTCGCCAGTTCGCCCCATAGCGCAAGCCCAATCAGCACAAGGGCGAGCACCAGGGTCAGTAGACCGAACCAAGGGTGAATAACGAACGCTACCAATAGAAAGATCGGCAGCCATGGGGCATCCAGCAAGGCAATCAAGCCCTGCCCGGTGATTACCTGGCGAAGGCTGGTCAGATCGCTGAGGACTTGCGCCGGATTGGCGTTGTGCTCTTGCAGGCTGCGGGCAAATGCGGCATCGAACACACGCTCGCCCAGCGCCTCATCCAGACCCGCACTCATACGAATCATCACGTGGCTGCGCACCCACTCGATCAGCCCGCTGAACATGAACAACGCCAGTGCAATCAGGGTCAGCATGACCAGTGTGGTTTCGTTCCGGCTGGTAAGCACCCGGTCGTAAACCTGCATCATGTACAACGACGGTACCAAGACCAGCAGGTTGATCACGCCACTGAACAGCGCCAACGACCAGAACACCCGGCGATAGCAGAGCAAAGCGGCATCAATGTCATGACGCGGATCAAGCAGGAAGCGCATAGGGTATCGACCGAAAAGAAGAGTCAGTGTATTGATCGCAATCCATGCGATCGGGTTTTAGCTGGACGTAAACCCAATCCTGTAGGAGCTGCCGAAGGCTGCGAAAGCTTTCAGCCTGCCACACCGCTATCGCTGAATTGGAATGCTTTTTACCTGTAGGAGCGCGCTTGCCCGCGATCGCGCCAGCACAGTCGACATCTCCATCAACTGACAGACCGAATCGCGGGCAAGCGCGCTCCTACAGGTCCTATGTTTGCTGCGCGTCAGCGCGGTGCCATTGACACCAGCGTAGCGCCTGCAGATTCAATGTTCGCTGCGGCGCGTCAATGTCCCGGCAATCCGCAAGTGATTGACAGCACTTGGCCAGCTTAGTGCCTGTTTGGTGGGCTTTTTTCTGCGGGATTTGGGATAAGTCGGGCAACACACTGATCGCGAACAGGCAGGTCCGAAGCACCTTCAGCCAGGGACCTGCCGTTCATTGTGTGACTTAGAGGAAGGTAAACACCGATTCGGCCGCCAGACGTGACTTCGGCAGCGTGGCGTTGAAGTCGGTTTCGCTGCGATAGCCCAGGCTCACGATCACCAGGCTGGTGAAACCCTGAGCGCGCAGACCGAGCTCTTCGTCGAGTTTCTTGAAGTCAAAACCTTCCATCGGCGTGGCATCCAGCCCAAGCGAAGCCGCGCCCAGCAGCAAGGTGCCCAGCGCCAGATAGGTTTGTTTTTCCATCCAGTGCTGTACGTCTTTCTGGTCATAGCGATGCATATCGACATAGCCGCGACGGGTTTTGTCCTGACCAGCCCTGGCCTCGGCATTCTGAAAGCGACCGTCCAGATCCTCCTGATCCAGCACAGCGTGCAGGTGAGCCTCGGTCATCTCGGTGCGGGTGCAGAGCACGATGACGTGAGACGCGTTGAGGATCTTTGCCTCGTTATAGGCAAAACCATCCTGCGCACCTTTGGCGATGCGCGCCTTGCCCTGTTCGTCGGCGGCCACAACAAAATGCCAAGGCTGCGAATTTACCGACGAGGGGCTGAGGCGCAGTTGATCCAGCAGCGTATCAATGCTGGCCTGAGGGATTTTGCGGGTCGCGTCGTAGGACTTGGTGGTGTAACGGCTCTTGGCGAGGCTGGCGAGTTCCATGGTGTTCTCCGGTCAAAAATGCTTAGCGAGTCGGTGCTGGCGCTGCGTTGATTTTCACCCGCAACAGGCTGTAAGGCTTCTGACGAAGGTCTTTACCCTCTTGGAAACCGGCCTGGCGATGCAACTGGTTGGCGGTGAAATACAGATAGCCATCCGGACCGATGGACAGGGTATCCGGCCACAACACCCGAGGATCGTGAACGATGGTTTGCCAAGTGCCATCCGCAAGTCTCTTACGGATGCCGTTGTGCTCGTAATCAGTGGCATATACCGCCCCGTTCGCGTCCGATTCGAGGCCATCGGAGGCACCTTTTTCACCAAGATCCTGAACAGCTGCGTCTAGTGCCTTTTCGCTGACGCTTGCATCACGCAAGAGCCTGGTCGGTACGGAATACAGATGACGGCTGGACAGCGGACTGAAATACAAAGTCTGGCCATCTGGCGACAGTGCGATGCCATCAGAGGCGACCCCTGGCGCTTTCTTCTTGCCATCAGCGCCCTTGGTCATGAGGGCCTGCCCCTCGACGACGGGGATGAACGACGGATCAACGGACGTCGACTTCGCACCGCTCAAACGCCGTGTCGCCTTGCCGGTAGCGATGTCCATGACAATGATTGCTCCTGGCCCACTCACGGACGAGTCGGTGACATACACCGTGCCTTCCTTGCCGGTGCGGAAATCAAAGCGCATGTCGTTGACGTAAGTGCTCGCCAGAATGACGTTGGCCGGGAAGACCAGCGTTTTCACCACCTTGTTACTCGCCAGATCGACCGCTACCAGTTTCGCGCCTCCAGGCTTGGGGGCGGCAAAGCCGGGGGCAGCCGTGTCCAGCAACCAGACGCGACCCTGCCCGTCTGCAACCACGCTTTGCACACTGATCAGGCCCTTGGCCGGATCTTTGGGATCCTCCTTGTTGATCTGCGCGTTCGGCCAAGCCTGCACGTTGCCGTCCCGAATTTCCGCGACGGTAAAGGGCACCTCATCGCCCCAGCGCGGGAAGTTGACGAAAATACGGCCGGTTTCGCTCACAGTCACGCCCGTGGGCATGGCGTCGTGGAACGCGAAGACTTGCTGCAATTGGCCAATGGACTTGTCGGCCGGCGCGCTTGCAGAGAAATCGCCTGCCGGTGCCGCCAACGCTGTTTGAGCCGTCATGGCCACACCGAGCGCCAAGCCAGAAACAGCGAAAAAGGACTTCTTGAACACGAGCATTCTCCCGACTGCCTGCTGAACGCAGGCAGCCACTGACATATTGATAAAAATCAGAAGCCTTCGAGGACGATCTTGCCCTTGGCTTTGCCGCTTTCTACAACAGCATGAGCACGACGCAGGTTGGCGGCGTTGATCGTGCCGAAATGCTCGCCAAGGGTGGTTTTGAGTACACCTTGATCAATCAGGTCCGCGATACGATTCAGCAACTCGTGCTGCTTGATCATGTCCGGGGTTTCGAACAGGGAACGGGTAAACATCAATTCCCAGTGCAACGACAGCGCCTTGCGCTTCATCGGCACCACGTCGAGGGTCTTCGGGTCGTCGATCAGGGCCAGTTTGCCTTGCGGACGCAACGCTTCGATCAATTGCGTGAAGTGGCTATCCGTGTGGGTCAGGCTGGCGACATGAGTGACCTGGCCAACGCCAATCTGCTCCAGCTGCGCCACCAATGGCTGGCTGTGGTCGATGACATGATGCGCGCCGAGCTGCTTGATCCACGCTTGAGTTTCAGGACGTGAAGCAGTGCCGATCACGGTCATTTTGGTCAGTTGACGGGCCAACTGGACGAGGATCGAACCAACTCCACCCGCTGCGCCGATGATCAGCAGACTTTCGCCTTCGCCACCGCCCTCTTCCACACCCAGGCGATCAAAGAGCAATTCCCATGCAGTAATGGACGTCAACGGCAGTGCAGCCGCGTGGGCGTTATCGATGGATTTTGGTTTGTGGCCGACAATGCGCTCGTCTACCAGATGGAATTCGCTGTAGCTGCCGGGGCGCACGATCGAACCGGCGTAGAACACTTCATCGCCCGGCTGAAACAGCGTCACCTCACTGCCCACTTCGCGCACCGTACCAACGGCGTCCCAACCGACAACCTTCGGTTCGGTCGCCCCTGAACCGGCGCGGATCTTGGTGTCCACCGGGTTGACTGAAACAGCGCGGACTTCCACCAGCAAGTCACGAGGGCCAGGCGTGGGTTTGGGCAGGTCCATGTCGAGCAGAGCGTCTGGATCTTCAATCGGCAGACCGTGTTGGGTAAAGGCGATAGCTTTCATGGGAAATCCTCTGAAGCAGGTTTTAAAAACGTGGAGCCATACTCACCTTCTCTACGACAAAGAAAAACCCCTAAAATGCGCCAACACTTTCACAGCCGGAGTGAAGATGATCCGCATCGATGACCTTGCCTTGTTCGTGCGTACGGCGGCGCTGGGCAGCTTCTCCAACGCGGCACGAGAAGTCGATCTGCTGCCGGGGCAAGTGGCGGCGGCGATCAAACGCCTGGAGCGCGAGCTGGATGTACGCCTGTTCGCCCGCTCCACCCGCAGCCTGCGCCTGACCGTTGAGGGTGAGCAGTACCTGCCCAATGCGCAAACGGTGCTCGATACCCTGAAAGACGGTCGCGAGAAACTCCGCCGCGAGAGCGCCGAGTTGCGCGGCGTGCTGCAAGTGGCGGCGCCTTCGGACCTGGGGCGCAACATGCTGCTGCCCTGGCTGTCCGGGTTTCGGCGCGAGCATCCAACGCTGTCGATGCGGCTGTTTTTATCCGATCAGGTGGCGGACATGTTCCGTGATCCGGTTGACGTTGCGATTCGCTACGGCGTGCTTGAAGACGCCCATTACATTGCCCTGCCGCTTGCGCCGTGGAATCGACGGGTGCTGGTGGCTTCGCCTGACTATCTGCAAAAGCATGGACGGCCACAGACGCCGGATGATCTTTTGCGTCATGACTGCCTGCTCTACACCCTGGGCGGACGGAGTTATGACAAATGGCGAGTGGGTGCGAGGGTGATGTCGGTGTCGGGTCCGCTATTCTGTGATGACGCCGATGTTGCGCGGCGCTGGGCGGTGTCGGGGGAAGGGATTACCTATAAATCGTGGCTGGACGTCAGTGACGATATCAAGGCCGGACGGCTGGAGATTTTGCTGCCGGATTATCCCGGTGAGCCTGTACCTTTGAATCTGGTATGCCCACATCGCAAACAGTTTTCCCCGGCGATTCAGCAATTGCATTCGTTGTTGAAGGGCAAGTTGGCGGAGCTGGAGCAGGAGTTGCCTGGGCTGCTTTGACCCCGAGTTACCGCAGGACCTGTAGGAGCTCACGAGCATCGCGAGGCAGCGATGGCGGTGTGTCAGGCTAGCCGCCATCGCTGCCTCGCGGTGCTCGTGAGCTCCAGAGAGCAACGTCCGATCATATATTGCGTGTTATTTGATGAGATCCACTCATGCCAAGAACCACTGAACGACTGCTACTCAGACCACCCCGCCCGGACGACCTGGCTGCGATGTTCGCCATCTACAGCGATCCGGCCACCAACGTGTTCAATCCCAACGGCCCGATGAAAGTGCTGGGGCAGGCGCAGGTTTTTCTGAATGCCTGGATGTGTCACTGGCAGGTACAGGGTTATGGCTGGTGGGCGGTGGCGACTCGGGACGCGCCGGATGAAATCATCGGTTTCGGCGGTGTGGCGTTGATGAAATATCTCGACGTTGAGCGGGTCAACCTCGGGTACCGCTTCGGTGTACCGGCGTGGGGCAAAGGTTATGCGACGGAACTGGCCAGCGCGACGTTGGACTATGCGTTCAACGAACAGCGGCTACCGAAGGTCTACGGGCTGGTCAGGCCGACACATCAGGCCTCGATTCGTGTGTTGGAAAAAATCGGCATGAAACGTGTTGATGTGCTGGACGACGTGCCGGGGCAAGCGCCCAGTCTGGTGTATCTGGCGAACCGGCGTTGATGTCGCGGCAAGCCTTGAAGCTTGCCGACGACATTCAAGGTATCAATGCATCTTGCTGTGATCATGCATCGCGCCATGATCCGGCGCATTCAAGGCTCGGGCAGTGGCTTCAACAGCGATCGACTGTCTGACCCCTTTGCCATCCTCGATGATGAGCGTCAGCGGGACTTTATCGCCCTCTTTCACCTGAGCCGTCAGATTGATCAGCATGATGTGATAGGTGCTCGGGTCCAGCACCACTGACTGGCCCGCAGGCAAGGCAACCGAAGTCACTTCCTGCATGCTCATCACATCGTCCTTCATGCTCGATTGATGAATCTGCACGAGTTTCGCCACCGGCGACTGAGCCTCCAGCAACTTGCTGTCGGCACTGGCCGTCAACGTCAGAAACGCTCCCGTGGACGCCTGCCCCGGAACTGTCGCACGGACCCACGCATCTTCAACGACCGTTTGCGCTGAAGCCTGAGCGGCGAGGCCCAGCAGCGAAAGCCCCAGCAGTGCTTGCTTGAGAAATGTTTTCGGGCGTTCAAGGTTCATCAGCAGACCTCCATGACAGTCAGCAGATCTTCTGTGCACTGTTGGGCAGAAAGGGAGTGGGACAGGCCGAGGCGCAGCACGCCACGGGTGTCGAAGACGTAACTGGTGGCGGTGTGAGACATGGTGTACGTGTCACCGCTCGGGACTTTCTCGTAGAACACGCCAAACTCTTTGGCCGTGGCGGCGGTTTCTTCGAGGGTGCCGTACAGCGCCACAAAGCTCGGATCGAACGCTTTGACGTAGGCATCGAGCATTTGCGGCTTGTCGCGCTCCGGGTCCACGGTGATGAAGATCACTTGCAGCGTATCGCCATCCGGGCCCATCAACTTTTTGATCTGCGCCGCACGTGCCAGCGCTGTCGGGCAGACCGCCGGGCATTGGGTGAAGCCGAAAAACACCATCGGCATCGTGCCGCGAAAACTCGACAGGGTTTTCACGTTGCCCTGCGGGTCCTTCAGTTTGAAGGTCCGGCCGAGAATCTTGTCGCTCAAATCCTTGCCGTACTTGAACGACAACTTGTTGGAATCACCGCAACCGGCGAGCGCGCCCAGACTCAGCACGCTCAAGCCGCCGATAAGCTGGCGGCGGGTCAGTAATGTGTTCATGTGTGACCTCTTGAAAAACAACGGACGCAGTAAAATGCTCCGTCGCTCAAATTCTCTGTGCTGCTAAAGCCGCGTAGGTTACCTGTGACATTTCCTACAGTCGCTGTAGTAATGTCAGAAAATGCTTCATGGCCTTTCTACGTGGCCCGGACTGCGCACAAAGGCGACAGACGGTGCGCGATACGTGACGATGAGATCGCAAATAACCAATGCGAGCAGGCTCCAGCCCAACACTGGCAAGCAAATGCCGAGTCCCACTGCAGCCAACAACCATGCGATTTTGGCAAAGAGGCCGGACTGACGCCACGCGTCCACGACCGTTGGCTGCCTTACGAGTGTTGGCCTGCGCCGCCACCACATCAGGTAACCGATGATCACCATCACCACCAGTCCGCTGGCAAAAAACACCAGAATCAACTGATTGGCCAGCCCGAACAGCACGCCCATGTGCGCGTCGATGCCCCAGCGGGTGAGCTTGGCAGGCAACGTGTACTGGGAGAACTCAACATGATCGACCACCGCCAGGGTATTAGGATTGATTGAGACTGCATCGACCTGAGTCGGCCAGCTGCGATCAATCTCGGCGACCACCCAGGCTTTATCCGGCTTGCTCGACGGGCGGATTTCCACCTTGGCCGCTTCGATATTGGCACTGCGAGCAGTCGCCAGCACGCTATCGAACAGTGCAGGATTTAATGTGCTGTTCAAGGCAGCAGGCGCCATGTGCATATGATGTTCGGCGTGTTCGTCCATCGGCATGTTCATGTTCATTGCGCTGTCGGCCGGTTTTGCCAGCGTCGTCGCAACACTGGGCGTGGACCAGCCGTAATAAGCGCGTAGCACACCAATGTTGTCGCCCGCGTATTGCGACCAGGTCAAACCGGTTGCCGAGAAAAACAACAAGCCCAGCATCAACCACACCCCAGCGCTGGCATGCCAGCTGCGCAAACCACCGCGTAGCGTCCTGGCACGTTTGCGGCGCACTGCCCACAACACAATGCCCCCCGCCGCCGCGACCCACAGCCAGGAAGCGGCCAGTTCGCTGTAGATGCGACCGACATCACCGAGCAGCAAACTGCGGTGAAACTGATCGATCCAGGTGCGCAGCGGCAATATTCCGCTGGTGCCGTAAACCTTCATGTCGCCGCGAATCTCTCCGCTGACCGGGTCGACGAACAACGCGCGATGCTCCGACTCCCCCAACCCCGGAACGTTGAACATCACGCGGGTGGTATCGCCCTGATTGGGCGCAGGACGAACTGCCGCGACAGTCGGCCCCGGACCGGCAGCCTCCTGAGCCAGGCGCACCTGGGCTTCGAGACTCAAGGTCGGACCCTGGGTTTCGGTGTGCAAGGCATGGGCGTAGAGGGATTTTTCGATCTGCGGCGTCAGGGCATAAATAACGCCGCTGAGTGCCGCGACCAGAATGAAAGGCCCGATAAACAGGCCAATGTAAAAGTGCAGCCGTTTCGTCAGGGCGACAAACGCACTGGACGAAGACTGTGCAGGTAAAGCAGACATAGGGCTCACCAACGGCTAAACGCGCCCGGCCGGGACAAATCCCGGCGTGGCAAAAAATCGATATTGGTTTTTAACGGCGAGTGGGTGCCGTCAGGGAGCCTGGGGGTTGAGGCCGGGGAAACACTGGCGCGACGTAAGGCCCGGCCAGAGTGAAGGGAAGATAAAACGAGGACTGCGAGTGCGGATCAACCAGCTCAGGGCGACGAAGAAAATCATCGCCAGGGTCAGCGTCCCGGCGAACGAGCAGTCGCCAAACAGCGATTGCAGGCTGCCCGGCGTCGCCATGGTTTTACTGGTGCTGTCCATCGGCATCGGCATCGGCATCGGCATCGACATGCCCATCGACATCTCGTGATGCGCGTCGCTTATGGACGCCGTGCCGTGATGCTCATGGTGGGAAGGTGCCGCTGCGGGCTCCCCGGAAAACGCACCCATCATCTGGCCATGACTCATGGCGCACGCGAGCCCATTGAACAGGATGAAGGCATACAGCATCCAGGCAATGGGCGAGCGATGGGTTCGGAAGAAATTCATGACGGCTAATTTAGCATTTCAGCTGGAGGTTAGACAGGACGCAGGTCAATGGTTGATCGCAATCTCGTTGGAGCGAGGCTTGCCCGCGAATGGGACGACGCGATGTTGCAGGAAGTCTACGTTATCGTTCTTCGCGGGCAAGCCTCGCTCCAACCAGGGTTCGATCGCCACAAATACATAACCGAATAGAAAGTGATCTGCACCAGCACTCGCTGAACAATCGTCAAATCGCCAAGACGCAGGAGCAGATCTTTACTATAAAGTTCACGACTGATAACGATTTGTATTTACTGTCGTATTCACACCTTGTTAGGATCGCGTCATCTTGCGCGCCCCCCAAGTTGTATATGTTCACCATAAATGGCGGGACGGCCCTGCCTGAGAGCTGGCGAACATCCTTGAGAAAAGCCCCGAAAGCGGGCTTTTTCTGCGATCAATCTCTGCTTTCTCGTTACGTATTAACAGTATGAATACTCAGCGTTGCGATGATTTTGTCGAACACGGCTTTAGCCGAAAACCTCGCGGTTTTGACTCGATAAAAACTCATGGAGCTAGCGTCCGAAGCTTTTGACTCATCAAGGATATCGAGCATGACCCATAACAACACCAGCTTTGCCAACATTCGTATGGCACGCCGAAGTGCGATCGCCACCGCTCTCCTCTGCGCACCACTGGGCGCATTAGCCCAAGAGACGAGTAACACCGCTGAGGACGAGGCTTATCGCCTGGCGCCGATCATCGTTAACTCCAACGTAACTGTGAATGAAGACGCCAACTCAGTGGTTGCGCAGGAACTGTGGGTGGGCGGCAAAGTTGCCACCAGCATTCTAAATACACCTGCTTCCGTTTCGGTCATCACCCAAAAGGAAATGGAACAGCGCAGCGTCAACACCACCGAAGAAATCCTGCAATACACCCCTAGCGTCATCACTGACTACTACGGTACTGACGACCGCAATGACTACTTCACTATTCGCGGGTTTCAGGCCTCGACCTACCGTGACGGGATGACGCTGGGTTCGATGCGTGGCGTACGTGAAGAACCCTATGCCTATGAGCGCGTCGAGGTCCTGCGTGGTGCCAACTCCACACTGTTCGGCCCGGCAGATCCGGGCGGCTCGGTGAACTTCGTGACTAAAAAGCCGCGCTTCGACAGGTTTGGCCAAGGCTACGTCACTTATGGCTCCTTCGATCACAAAGAAACGGGTATCGATGTGGGGGATTCGCTGAACGAGGATAAAACCCTGGCCTATCGCTTGACCGGCAAGTTTCAGGACAGTGAGCGCGAATACGACCACTCTCAGGACGACAACCAGTTCTTGATGGGGGGCCTGACCTGGGCACCGACCGAATTTACTTCGGCTACCGTGATTTTTGATCACCTCAAGACCAAGAGCTCGCCCAACAGCGGTGGCTATCCGCTGGACAAAGAGTACGACCGCAGCAAATTCTTTGGCGAGCCTGGCTACAACTTTCATGATGTCGAGCGCAACACCATCAGCGGCAATATCACGCACGACTTTGACAATGGTTTTGTTCTGCGCAGCAACCTGCGCTATAGCAAGCTGACGGACGACTTCGGCTACGTTTATCTTGATTCGACCAACCGTACAGGCACTACGGTTAATCGTTTTCTGTTTGGTACAGACAATGAAGCCGAGCAGGTCAACGGCAACGTGATGCTGCAATATGACGCGCGCTTCCAGGACATCGACAGCAGTTCGATCGTAGGGGTGGAATATCGCAATGACGAAAGTAAGGATACTTCGGTCTATACCTTGACCACGCCAATTGATGTTGCAAACCCGGTGTACACCGGCGTTCCTCGTAACGTGGCGCCGTACAGTCGCAACAAACAGGATTACACGACCAAATCCGTGTTCGCGCAGCAGAATCTGTCCTTCTACGACCGCTTCATCGTTACCTTGGGTGCGCGTAATGACTCTCTGGACCTATCCAGCACTGACATTACAGATACCAAAGTCTCGGATAGTTTCTCGGAGAACTCTGTCCGCGGAGCATTGACGTACATCGTCACCGACGAAGTTTCCACCTATGTCAGCATGGTGGAGTCTGTTTCACCACCAACAGTTGGCGTCACTCCGCAGCGCGGCAAGCAGTATGAGCTGGGTGTGAAGTATTCGCCGATGGGTATGAACGCGTTGTTCTCGGCAGCTGTTTATGACCTGACTCAAGAAGACGTTTCCATCGCTGTTGTTCAGTCTAACGGCACCATCGAGCAGGAAACCGTTGGTGAGTCCAAAGTTCGCGGTCTCGATCTTGAGGCCAAAGCCGAGTTGACTCAGAACCTGAGCCTGATTGGTGGCTACTCCCTCATGAAGTCGGAAGTGATTCGCGGCACACTGTTTGACGGCAGCAACCTGAAGGGCAATCAGTTTGCCGCTGTGCCACGTCATTCGGCTTCGCTGTGGAGCTACTACAGCTTCCCCGGCACAAAAATGAGCGCAGGCCTGGGGGCTCGTTATATCGGTGCTTACTACTTCAATGCGGCCAACACTGGCGGCATGAGTGACGCAACCACACTCTTTGATGCAGCGTTCAAATACCAGATCGCCAAAGGCACCGATCTGGCACTTAACGTAAGCAACATTATGGATGAACAGCATGTGGTTGGCTCCGGTACTGCGGACTTTTACAACCCTGGTCGCGAAGTCACGGCGAAATTGAGCTACAGCTGGTAGCAGATGTTCAGGGCGTGGCTCGTTCCAACAGGTTCTTGATTCAAAAGCATCCTACCGGTTCGGGCAGGCAACACATTCCGGTAGGAGGCAACTTGTTGGCGAGGCGGCGTGTCAGGCACAACTTCTCGCGAACAAGTTCGCTCCTACCGAGATTGCCTTTGGCTGTTGGGGCGCGCTTGCAATCAAAGCTGCGCTTCAACTGCTGCCTTATCAATCACCGACCACACCTCAATAATCCTCCCCTCGCGAAACCGGTAGAACACGTTCTCGCTGAACTGCACTTTCCGGCCATTGACCGGCAAGCCCATGAAGTCGCCAACCGGGGTGCAATCGAAGTCCAGGCGAGCGGCGATGTGTTCGGCGTCGGCGATCATAAATCGTATGTTGAAGTGCAGGTCCGGAATCTGCCGGTAGTCTTTTTCGAGCATTTCGCGGTAGCCAATCAGGCCCACGCGCTGGTCGTTGTAATGCACATCTTCATCAACAAACTGGCCCAGTGCAGGCCAGTCCTGCTGGTTCAGGCAGTCGATGTAGCCTCGGTAGAAGTCACGCAGGTCGCTATTCATCAAACACCTCCGGCAATAAAAAAGCCCCGATCTGATGGCTCAGACCGGGGCTTTGGGTTCAAGCGTTTACATCAGGCAAGGTCGAAGCGATCAAGGTTCATCACTTTGGTCCAGGCCGCAACGAAGTCGCTGACGAACTTCTCTTGCGCATCACCCGCGGCATACACCTCGGCCAGCGCACGCAACTGGGCGTGGGAGCCGAACACCAGATCGACGCGAGTGCCGGTCCATTTGACGGCGCCGGTCTTGCGGTCACGGCCTTCGAACTCGTCCTTGGCGTCAGACACGGCGCGCCACTCGGTGCTCATGTCCAGCAGGTTGACGAAGAAGTCGTTGGTCAGGGTTTCCGGACGCTGAGTGAACACGCCATGTCGGGTTTGGCCGACGTTGGTGTTCAACACGCGCAGGCCGCCTACCAGCACGGTCATTTCCGGCGCGGTCAGGTTCAGCAGTTGCGCCTTGTCGACCAGCAGGGCTTCAGCCGACGAGCCAAAACGACCCTTCTGGAAGTTACGGAAGCCATCAGCAACAGGCTCCAGGAAACCGAACGACTCGACATCCGTCTGTTCTTGCGAAGCGTCGGCACGACCCGGCGCGAACGGAACGGTGATCGCATGACCGGCGTTTTTCGCCGCTTGCTCAACGCCCGCAGAACCGGCCAGTACGATCAGGTCAGCGAGGGAGATTTTCTTGCCGCCTGCCTGGGCACCGTTGAACTCGCTCTGGATGCTTTCCAGTTTTGCCAGCACATGCGCCAGTTGCTCCGGCTGGTTGGCTTGCCAGAATTTCTGCGGCGCGAGACGCAGACGCCCGCCGTTGGCACCGCCGCGCTTGTCGGAGCCACGGAAGCTGGACGCCGCCGCCCAGGCAGTGGAGACCAGTTGCGAAACAGACAACCCAGAAGCCAGGACTTTGGCTTTCAGTGCTGCCACGTCGTTTTCGTCTACCAAGGCATGATCAACATCTGGAATCGGGTCTTGCCACAGCAGTTCTTCGGCCGGCATTTCCGGGCCGAGATAACGAGACAGCGGCCCCATGTCACGGTGGGTCAGCTTGAACCAGGCGCGGGCAAAGGCGTCGGTCAACTGGTCCGGATTGGCTAGGAAGCGACGGGAAATCGCTTCGTAAGCCGGGTCAAAGCGCAGGGCCAGGTCGGAGGTCAACATGGTCGGTGTATGGCGCTTGGACGGATCGTGAGCGTCGGGAATCAGACCGGCACCTGCACCGTCTTTTGGACGCCACTGGTGAGCACCCGCCGGACTTTTGAACAGTTCCCACTCGAAACCAAACAGGTTTTCCAGGTAGTTGTTGCTCCATTGGGTCGGTGTAGTGGTCCACGTCACTTCCAGACCGCTGGTAATGGTGTCGCCACCTTTACCGGTGCCGAAGCTGTTTTTCCAACCCAGGCCTTGTTGCTCGATGTCTGCGGCCTCGGGTTCAGCGCCAACGTTGTCAGCCGGGCCAGCACCGTGGGTTTTACCAAAGGCGTGACCGCCCGCGATCAGGGCGACGGTTTCTTCGTCGTTCATGGCCATGCGGCCGAAGGTTTCGCGGATGTCTTTGGCCGAGGCTACGGGGTCCGGGTTGCCATCAGGGCCTTCCGGGTTCACGTAGATCAGGCCCATTTGCACGGCGGCCAACGGGTTTTCCAGGTCACGGCCCGGCGCGTCGTTACGGCTTTCTTCTGTGCCGTGCTTGTCTGCATCGGCCACCAGCACGCCTTCGCCTTCAGGCTGCGCTTCCTTGCCGTAGCGGGTGTCGCCGCCCAGCCAGGTTTTTTCGGAGCCCCAGTAAACAGCTTCTTCCGGTTCCCAGACGTCCGCTCGCCCGCCGGAGAAACCGAACGGCTTGAAGCCCATGGTTTCCAGCGCCACGTTGCCGGTGAGGATGATCAGGTCGGCCCAGGAAATCTTGCGACCGTATTTCTGCTTGATCGGCCAGATCAGGCGGCGGGCCTTGTCGAGGCTGACGTTGTCGGGCCAGCTGTTGAGTGGCGCAAAACGTTGTTGCCCCGCGCCAGCACCGCCACGACCGTCGGCGGTGCGATAGGTCCCGGCACTGTGCCAGGCCATCCGAATGAACAGCGGACCGTAGTGACCAAAGTCGGCTGGCCACCAGTCCTGCGAGTCAGTCATCAGCGCGCGCAGGTCTTGCTTTACAGCTTCCAGATCGAGGCTTTTGAAGGCAGCGGCGTAGTCGAAGTTTTCGCCCATCGGGTCGGAGAGCGATGAATGCTGATGCAGGATCTTCAGATTGAGTTGATTCGGCCACCAGTCGCGGTTGGTCGTACCGCCACCTGCAGCTGCGTGATTAAAGGGGCATTTCGATTCATTCGACATGTTCTATTTACCTTTGGTCGAGTTCATGCGCTACCCGGCCCGTTCCGGACTTCAGGCGGCGATGTGGTTCATCACGGCACAACATGCATGGCCAGCTCTGGATCAGCGTATCGCTGTCGCCACACGGAAACTCTAAATAAACGGCGACTGGCTCGCCAGCGCCAGAACAAGCCTAGACGGCGTTTGAGCAGAGAGCTAATAAGCTAAGTCTTGGGTGTCGATAGACATACTCTGTCAATCGATAGATAAAACTTGAAGGTATGGGCTTTTTTAAGCATTCCGCCGTGGGAATGACATCACGCGGTCGCGCAGAACAGCAACGTGCCCGGCGCTTCGTGGAAGGTTTCCGAGTCGGCTGTGGGGTGCAGAAGATTCTCGGTATTTCGATGCGGTTGAGCCGCGCTGTCTCAGGGCGAACCGAGACCCGTGGGACCGGATTTATCCGGGAAGGCGGCATTCTGAACGATGCAAATTCGTTGAATGCACTGGCCTCTTCCCGGATGAATCCGGTCCCACGACTCTGGGCGTACGTTCAGATATCGATAGCGCCTACATGCTTCAGCACAACGTTCTCAAACCAGCTTGTCCAACGGCTCCCCTGCCGCTTTCCCAGCCCCCTTCCTGAGCGAACTCTGTTCTTTCATTGCGGCGATTTCCCGCGCTGCCTGTGCCTGGTCGAATGAGCCATCCCATTTGGCAATCGCGATGGTGCCGATGCCGTTACCGATCAGGTTGGTCACCGCCCGCGCTTCGTTGAGGAAGCGGTCAACACCTAACAGCAACACCAGGCCCACCAACGGAATATCGCCGATCACTGACAACGTTGCTGCCAGGGTGACAAACCCCGCGCCTGCAACGCCCGCCGAACCTTTCGAGGTCAGCAACAGCACGCCCAGCACCACCAGTTGGTCCATCAGGGTCAGCGGCGTGTTGGTTGCCTGCGCCACGAAGATCGCCGCCATGGTCAGGTAAATACAGGTGCCATCTGAGTTGAAGGTGTAGCCGGTCGGCAAGACCATGCCCACCACGGATTTTTTGCAGCCGAGTTTCTCCAGCTTGACCATCATCCTTGGCAACACCGCTTCGGTGGAGCAGGTCCCGAGGGTGACGAGGATTTCGTCCTTGAAGTAGCGAAGGAATTGCAGCAGCGGCAAGCCCGACCAGCGCGCCACGCTGCCCAGCACCACCACAATGAAGAATAGGGTCGTGACATACAGCGCGATGATCAACTGCCCCAACGACATCAATGTGCCGATGCCGTACTTGCCGATGGTGAACGCCATGCCCGCCCCCGCGCCGATCGGGGCGAGCTTCATGACCATTGCAACAATGCGAAACAGGGTTTGCAGCAACAGATCGATGACATTGACCAGCGGCTTGCCGGTTTCACCCAACTGCACCAGCGCAACGCCCATCAATACCGAGACCAGAATCACCTGGAGCATCGCGCCTTTGGCGAAAGCGTCGAACAGCGTCGTTGGAATGATGCCGAGGAAGAACTCGATCACCCCGCCCTGCGCCGCAGCCGCCTGGGTGTAGCCGTTGACTGCGCTGGCGTTGAGGGTGTTGACGTCGATGTTCATGCCCACGCCGGGCTTGAGCACGTTGACCACCACGAGGCCGATGATCAGCGCCAGCGTCGATAGGACTTCGAAATAGATCAGCGCCTTGCCGCCAATACGACCGACTTCCTTAATGCTTCCCATTTTGGCGATGCCGACTACAACGGTGCCGAAAATGATCGGCGCCAGCAGCATCTTGATCAGTTTGATGAAGCCATCGGCGAGGGGTTGCAGCTTTGCACCGATGTCAGGAAGGAAGAAACCGATGGCACCGCCGATGACGATGCCTATCAGTACCTGGACATACAGCTGGCCGTACCAGCGTGTAGGTGTGTCGCTCATGAGAACCTCGATCTTGTTGTTGTATGAGGATTTTCATCAATCCGGGCCTCTGTAGGAGCTGCCGAAGGCTGCGAATCGCGGTGTGTCAGACACAACCTTTTCGCAGCCTTCGGCAGCTCCTACAGGGGTAAGGGTTAATTCACTATCAAGCCCCCTCACCCAGCTCGCGCATCACGGCATACAGCGCGGACTTGGCTTCGAAACCGACGCCCGGGATGTCCGGCAAACCGACGTAGCTGTTCTCGACTTCGATGCCATCGGCGAAACCACCGAATGGCTGGAACACGTCCGGATAGGACTCGTTACCACCCAGATGCAGGCCTGCCGCGAGGTTCAGCGACATCTGGTGGCCGCCGTGAGGGACCACGCGGCGCGATGACCAGCCCAGCTCTTTCATCACATCCAAAGTGCGCAGGTACTCCACCAGACCGTAGGAGAGCGCGCAGTCGAACTGCACGAAGTCGCGATCAGGGCGCATGCCGCCATGGCGCAGCAGGTTGCGGGCGTCCTGGTGGGAGAACAGGTTTTCACCGGTCGCCATGGGCAGGTCATAGTGGTTGGCCAGTTCAGCCTGCAGCGCGTAATCCAGCGGATCGCCCGCCTCTTCGTACCAGAACAGGTTGTATGGCTTGATGGCCTCGGCGTAGGCAATCGAGGTTTTCAGGTCGAAGCGACCGTTGGCGTCCACGGCGAGACGACGGCCATCGCCCACCACTTCCAGCACGGCTTCGATACGGCGAATGTCTTCATCCAGTGGCACAGCACCGATTTTCATTTTCACCACGTCGTAGCCGCGGTCCAGATAGCTCTGCATTTCGGCCTTGAGCTTGGTCTGGTCCTTGCCCGGATAGTAGTAACCGCCCGCCGCGTAGACCCAGACTTTGTCATCGGCAACACCGTCGCGATAACGATCAGCCAACACGCGATACAACGGCTTGCCTTCAATCTTCGCAACCGCGTCCCACACCGCCATATCGATGGTGCCGACTGCCACTGAACGCTCGCCGTGGCCGCCTGGTTTCTCGTTGGTCATCAGGGTTTTCCAGATGGCGAACGGGTCGAGGTTGTTACGCTCGTGGTCGATCAGGCTGTCTGGGTCCGCTTCGGAGATGCGTGCCAGAAACCGGTCCCGCATCAGCGCGCCCTGCCCGTAACGCCCATTGGAGTTGAAGCCATAACCGATCACCGGTTTGCCATCGCGAATCACGTCCGTGATCACGGCGACAACCGAGCAGGTCATTTTCGAAAAGTCGATGTAGGCGTTGGCAATAGGCGATGCGATAGAAACGGTTTTCTCGCGAATGTCCACGATGCGCATGGAGAGTCCTCTCTGATTATTAGGTGGCCGCTGCTATCAGCTGGCTGCCAGAGAACTCTAGGGCTAGCGGCCCAGGCGCAGCCAATGCTTATAATCGAGTACCTCATGCACAGGTGGCATCGCCCATGGAACTCGCTTGGCTGGAAGACTTCGTCGCACTGGCAGAACTGGAAAACTTCTCCCGTGCGGCCGACTCACGCCATGTCACCCAACCGGCGTTCAGCCGCCGGATCAAGTCGCTGGAAAACTGGATGGGCGTTGAGTTGTTTGAACGTACCACCCATGGCGCGACGCTCACCGATGTCGGCCGACAGATGCTCGGCAACGCGCAGGACATGACCCGCCGCTTGCACCAGATGCGTCTGGACGCCCGGGAGCTTGCGGGCAAACAGCTGCGCACGCTGTACTTCGCGGCGACTCATTCACTGTCGTTCACGTTTTTTCCCGGCTGGATCAGAAGTATCGAGCGCGATGCGCCCATCGAAGGCGTGCGCCTGCATTCGGACAACATGCGTTCCTGTGAACAACTGCTATTGAATGGCGAGGTGCAATTCGTGCTTTGCCACCATCACCCGGACGTGCCGCCACGATTTGCCAGCGAGCAGTTTCTGGGTAAAGCGGTGGGCCTCGATGTGTTGCTGCCGTTGTGTGCGCCGGGGCAGCGCAGCGTGGAGTCCAACGACCCGCTGGACTATCTGAGTTACACCGCGGATTCCGGGCTGGGCAGAATCATCAATTGGCGGCTCAATCGCTCGCAACCCGAGCAACCACTGCAAACCCTGTTCAGTTCCCACCTGGCGGCGGTGCTGCTGTCGATGGTACAGGAAGGCAAAGGCATGGCCTGGCTGCCGCGCACATTGGCGGAGTCGGAAATGATCCAGAACCGCCTGGTGCGGGCGCTGGAAGAAACCTGGGACATCCCCGTGGAAATCCGCTTGTTCCGCGCCCGCACACCGCTGAGTGATTTCGCCGAGGCGTTCTGGAATGGGTTGGGGTAGAACCAGCAGCGACGTGGGACTGGCTTTAGCCGGGAAGGCGGCATTCCTGACACCACAAATGTATCGGCTGTACTGGCCTCTTCCCGGCTAAAGCCGGTCCCACGTCAGTTCATTGCCGCGTCTCAGATCCTGATCAACTGAGGTACTATCGACGGCTCTTTGTAGCCAGGGTGCATTTGCCGGATGTCTTCAACTGATTCCCTTCCCGCCGTTCTTGCTGGTCCTCTGTTGCGTCGCCTTGAGCCTCAGCGTCTGGTGATGTGGCTGGTGGGTTCGCGGCCGTTGACGTTGACCCTTTGCCTTCCGGACCGTGATTACCCGCTGAATGAACAGCAATGCCAAGTCGTTCCAGTAGGCCGCAGCGCCTTCATTCACCTGATCGACTTGCCGCTGGATGACGCCCTGCCCTGCGATGTCGCCATTGCCTACGACCTTTTGATCGATGGCCAGCAAGGCATCGCCGAGTGGGCACCTCACTTGCTGTACGCCGACCGGTCCCTGCCGGATTTCGTGCTGCGCAGCGAGATCGAACAATTGCTCCATGGCTCGTGCCGTAAGCCCCATCATGCGTCCGATGAAGGCCTGCTGTGCGCCGACCGGCTGCTGGCGGCCAACCCTGGTGCCGAGCATCGCCCGGCGCTGTTGATGATGAGCGGCGATCAGGTCTACGCCGACGATGTGGCCGGGCCGATGCTGCGCGCCATTCATGCATTGATTGAACGCCTGGGTCTGTTCCATGAGCGCCTCGAAGGCGCGATCGTCGACGACAGCGCCGAGCTCTACAACCATCCGGCCAGCTACTACAACCGCGCCGACCTGTTACCGGCATTGAAGAGCAACGACACCCTGCGCGAACGGTTCTTCGGTGGCGCGCGCAAGCCGATTTTCACCAGCAGCACGGCTGATAATCATCTGGTGACGTTCTCCGAAGTGCTCGCCATGTACCTGCTGGTCTGGTCGCCGGTGCCGTGGACGTTGATCGCCCCGAAGCCCCCGGTTTTCGAAGCCGGTGAACAACCTCGCTATGAACAGGAACAGCAGCGTATCGACGCTTTTGTCGACGGTTTGAGTGGCGTTGCACGGGTTTTCGCGCATTTATCCTGCCTTATGATCTTTGACGATCACGACGTGACGGACGACTGGAACCTCTCGGCCAAATGGGAAGAGACTGCCTACGGCCACCCGTTTTCCAAGCGCATCATAGGCAACGCGTTGTTGGCCTATTTGCTGTGTCAGGGCTGGGGCAACAACCCGGATGCCTTCCCTGATTTACTGGCGCAGACGCAGCAACTGGTCAGGCAAGCGCCTGATGCAAACGGCTACCTGCAGAGCGAAACCCTGGATACGTTGATCACCCGTTTACTGAAGTTTCAGCAATGGCATTACGTGCTGCCCACCTCCCCTGCACTGGTGGTGCTCGATACCCGTACCCGGCGCTGGCGCAGCGAGTTCAACCTGCATCAGCCTTCCGGCCTGCTGGATTGGGAAGCGCTGAGTGAGCTGCAACAGGATTTGCTCGATCACCCTTCGGCGATCATCGTTTCACCCGCTCCGGTATTCGGCGTGAAACTGATTGAAACTGTGCAGAAGATTTTCAGTTGGTGTGGGCACCCCCTGCTGGTCGACGCCGAGAACTGGATGGCGCATCGGGGCGCTGCGCAGGTCATCCTGAATATCTTTCGTCACTCGCGCACGCCGGGCAATTACGTGATCCTGTCGGGGGACGTGCATTACTCGTTCGTCTATAAAATCCTGATTCGCCATCGCACCGCCAACCCGCATATCTGGCAGGTCACCAGCAGCGGCTTGAAGAATGAATTCCCGCAAAGCCTGCTGGACTGGTTCGACCGCCTGAACCGCTGGCTGTATTCCCCTCGTTCGCCACTGAACTGGTTTACCAAACGACGCCTGATGCGTGTAGTGCCGCGTATCCCGGAGCACAGTAAAGCCGGGGAGAGACTGTGGAACTCGGCAGGCGTGGGTCAGGTGTTTTTCGATGCCAAGGGCCGACCGACCGAGATTTACCAGCTCAACGCCAACGGTCGTGAGCCGACGCGGTTTATCGAGCCAGACGCTAACACCTAGCCGCCGATATGCGGCGAGCGCTCGCTCCAATCCATGCAAGGATAAGCCAGCCTTCTGCGCTAACCGCGCATCACATCAACATCGACGCCCAGTTTGACAGCGACTCGAGGATTGGCGATTGGGGCTTTGCTGGCGGGGAAAGTTCGACATTCCTGAGTTGAACACATTCCTGTAGGAGTGAGCTTGCTCGCGACAGCGATCTACCAGTCAAGGAAACCTCGCCTGATAAAACGCTATCGCGAGCAAGCTGTTGTGGCTCACTCAGTTGCTACAGAGGACGCATTCCACCCCACGTTCTCATCATTCGTTCAATCGATAGTCACCATCAAAATTCGCAAGTTCTGCTTTGTGCGGCAAAGGAGGAGGATGGCCACATACCGAACCGCCTGTGAGGAATACGCGATGAGAATTTCTACCCTGCTGACTCTTGTCGCCGTATTGACCGGCGGTGCTTTTGCCCCTGCCTTCGCCGCCGAACAAGCGACTTGCCATTTGCAACCGGTTGCCGACAGCAGCACTGGCTTGCAGCATTCTCAATCGGTGGGTGTGCTGTACAGCGAAAATACGGTCAGCACCCTGAAATATCTTGAGCAGTACCATTCGGTCGCGTTGAACGGCGCGAAGAATAACAACCTTGATTCAAGAATCCGTGAAGCGTTCGTCAACAGTTCCGATCCAAAACTGGCGATCGACTGGCTGAAAGGTTCGCTGCAAAAAGAATTCGCCTCGGTGACTGTCTACGACAACCTTGATGCGGTGATGCAGGCCAGACCCGATGTGGTGGTGATGCTCGACACCTATAACCGTCTGGTGACCCAACGGAATACTCAGGTTGAAGCACGGTTTGTCGCTAAATTCTATGATGCCAATCTGCAATACATCGGCAAGGCCGAAGGTTATGGCGGCAAGGAAATGACTTCGGTGTGGGTACATGACAAGGCCGCCGCTGAAATCGCTGCGCAGATTGATCAGCAGCGTGTGCTGCAATTGAATGCGTTGAAGCAGTTCGATGCTTCGTTGAAGGCGCTGGTTGTTTCGGGGCAGGTTGCTGTTAACTGAGTGAAAAATACTACGACCTCTGTAGCTGCCGAAGGCTGCGAAAGCATTTCGTCTGATAGATTGCAATCGCAGCCTTCGGCAGCTCCTACAGCGACACTGTCTCTACCTCATTGCAGCGACCCTGCCACCGCCCCGCGTATCGCATCCAGCAACATCGCAAATGCCGGATTGTCATTGTCCGACCTCCAGATCAAGTGCAGTTCGCTTTGCACGCCCTCGCCCAGATCAATGTCGCGAAACGTCACGCCTTTGAACACCACGCTCGCCGCGCAGCGCGGCACCAGGGCCAGGCCCATGCCGGCGTTGACCAGCGCCAGAATGGTCAGCGATGACCCCAGCCATTGCACGTACTGCGGTGCTACCCGCGCCGAACGGAACATGCCGGTCAGCAATTCGTTGAACGGCGGATAAGCGGCGTGGGAATACATCAGGAAAGGCTCGGCATCCAGATCCGACACTGAAACCGTTTCAGCAGTAGCCAGCCGATGAGTGCTGGGCACCGCCAGCACAAATGGCTCGCGCACCAGGCACTCGGTGGCAAAACCGGGTTGCAGCAACGGTGAACGAACAATCCCCAGATCAATGCGTCGCGCCCGCATGGCTTCGTGCTGCTGGTAGGTGTTCATTTCTTCCAGCGAGATTTTCACCTGCGGCTGCTTGAGCCGCGCTTCGGCAATCACCTTGGGCAGAAACTCATACACCGCGCTGCCGACAAAGCTGATGGTCACCGAACCGATATCCCCTTCAGCAAACCGCTTGGCTGACGCGGCGGCCTGCTGGGCACGCTCCAACAGGTTTTGCGCCTCCACGAAAAACGCCCGCCCCGCCGCTGTCAACGCCACGCTGCGAGTGCTGCGGGTAAACAGCGCCACGCCCAAATGATGCTCCAGCAACTGAATCTGCCGACTCAGGGGCGGTTGGGTCATGTTCAGGCGTTCGGCGGCGCGGCGAAAGTTGAGTTCGGTGGCGACGGTGGTGAAACAGCGCAACTGGGCAAGCTCAAACATTGATTCATTCCAGGTATCAATCAAGTGCCAATCTAGATTAGACCGGAACAAAGACTGCGTCCATGATCGACTTGTCCCCAAAAAAATAATGATCGGGAGTCGCCTCAGTGAACACAGTCCATAGTCCGACGGACGCCTCAGCGCTTGCCCGGGCAGCCGCCAAGGTCAAGCGCCACGTCCTGCCCCTCTTCGTCATCATGTTCATCGTCAATTACATTGACCGGGTGAACATCGGCTTCGTCCGTAGCCATCTGGAAACCGATCTGGGCATAGGCGCAGCCGCTTATGGCCTGGGTGCCGGGTTGTTCTTCGTCGGCTACGCGATTTTCGAAGTGCCTTCCAACATGCTGCTGCAACGCTACGGCGCTCGCGCCTGGCTGACACGGATCATGTTTACCTGGGGCGTGGCGGCCATGGCCATGGCCTTCGTGCAAGGCGAAACCAGTTTCTACGTGCTGCGCTTTATCCTCGGCGCGGCCGAAGCGGGCTTCTTCCCCGGCATCATTTATTACTTCACGCAGTGGCTGCCAGGCGCTGATCGCGGCAAGGCCATGGCGATCTTCCTCAGTGGCTCCGCTATCGCGTCAGTCATCTCCGGCCCGGTATCGGGCGCGCTGCTCAATGTCAGCGGGCTGGGCATGCACGGCTGGCAGTGGATGTTCCTGATCGAAGGTTTCGCCTCGGTGGTGCTCTGCGCCTTTGTCTGGTTCTGGCTGCAATCACACCCCAGCGAAGCCAAGTGGCTCAGCACTGAAGAAAAAGACGCTTTGATTGGTGCCATTGCTGCGGAGCAGCGTGAACGCGAAGCCTCGCAGGCCATCAAGCCGTCGATGTTCAAGCTGCTGGCTGACAAACAGATCGCGCTGTTCTGCTTCATCTATTTCTCCATCGCCTTGACCATTTACGGCGCAACGTTCTGGCTGCCGAGCATGATCAAGAAGATGGGCAACATGGGCGACTTCCAGGTCGGCCTGTTCAACTCGATCCCGTGGATCATTTCGATCATCGCCATGTATGGCTTTGCGGCCATGGCCAGCAAATGGAAATACCAGCAGGCTTGGGTTGCGGTGACATTGGTGATCGCTTCTTTCGGCATGTTCATGTCCACCACGGGCGGCCCGGTCTTCGCGTTTGTAGCCATCTGCTTCGCAGCGATTGGTTTCAAAGCGGCCTCGGCACTGTTCTGGCCAATCCCGCAAGGCTATCTGGATGCGCGAATCGCTGCGGCAGTCATCGCTCTGATCAATTCCATCGGCAACCTCGGCGGCTTCGTTGCGCCGACCGCGTTTGGCTTCCTTGAGCAAACCACTGGATCCATCGAGGGCGGCCTATATGGCTTGGCGATTACTTCACTGGTAGCTGCGGTGGTGATCTTTTTCGCCCGCACCAAGCCTCGCGGCGATGCGCCAAGCGTGCTCGGCGGCAAGCCTGACGACGCCGATGCGAAAAAAAACATGAATAAGCCTCAAGCCCTGACATCGGGAGCAGCCTCTTGAAAATCAAACGCGTAACCGTCACCCCAATCGCTTTTCGCGATCCGCCTCTGCTCAACGCCAGCGGCATTCACGAACCCTTTGCACTGCGCTCGATCATCGAAGTTGAAAGCGATAACGGCTACATCGGTTTGGGCGAAAGCTACGGCGATGCTCCAGCACTGGCGATCCAGCAGCAACTGCAGACCCAGTTGATTGGCCTTGATCCGTTCAACCTCAACCAGTTGCGCACCATCGTCCAGGCGACGGTGGCGGCCAATAAACCGGCGAGCATTGCCGGTGCCGAACTGGCCCCCGGCTCCCACGCCAGCAAAGCGGTAAGCAATGCCTATTCGGCCTTTGAAGTCGCGTTTCTGGATTTGCAGGCGCATTACTTGAATGTGCCGCTGGTGGACCTGCTGGGCGGAGCGATCCGTGACGAAATTCCGTTCAGCGCCTACCTGTTCTTCAAGTACGCGCAGCATGTGGATTCGCCTTACAAGCCGGATAATTGGGGCGAAGCCCTGAACGAGGAGCAGATCGTTGCGCAGGCTCGGCGGATGATCGAGGAGTACGGTTTCAAGAGCATCAAGCTCAAGGCCGGCACTCTGCCGCCGGAGCATGAAGTGTCCTGCATCAAGGCGCTGAAGAAAGCCTTCCCCGGCTATCCGTTGCGTATCGACCCTAACGGTAACTGGTCGCTGGAAACGTCGATTCGCATGGCCGAACTGCTGGGCGACGACTTGCAGTATTACGAAGACCCGACGCCGGGTCTTGAGGGCATGTCTGAGCTGCACAAACGCACCGGTTTGCCGCTTGCGACCAATATGGTGGTGACGGACTTTGATGAGTTCCGCCGTAGCGTTGCGCTCAACAGTGTGCAGATTGTGCTCGCCGACCACCATTACTGGGGCGGCCTGCGCGACACGCAAGCGCTGGCCAAAATGTGCGACACCTTTGGGCTTGGGGTTTCGATGCATTCCAACTCGCACCTGGGCATCAGCCTGATGGCGATGGCGCATGTAGCGGCGTCAGTGCCGAATCTGGATTACGCCTGCGACACCCACTACCCGTGGCAGGAGCCGGACGAGGAAGTGATCAAGGGCGGCAAGCTGCCAATCGTCGATGGCTGCGTGAAAATCACCCGCGCGCCGGGGCTAGGACTGGAGCTGGATCAGGATCAACTGGGCAAGCTGCACGACCAATATCTGACCTGCGGCATCCGCCAGCGCGATGACGTGAAACAGATGCAACGCTACAAACCGGACTGGAAGGCGGTAAAACCGCGGTTCTGATGTACGTAGAGTCACCAGACAAACCTTTAGCCCGACACTCCCCCTGTGCCGGGCTTTTTTTGCTATCGACGCCGATCCCCGTAGGAGCTGCCGAAGGCTGCGAATCGCGGTATGTCAGATAAATCGCTTTCGCAGCCTTCGGCAGCTCCTACAAAGTCGGCTTCTCACGCCAACGCGGGCGCAGCCATTCTCACATCCCGACGCGCCAGCGCCAGGTAGAACGCGCCGCCCAGGAAGCAACCGGTAAACCACGCAAAGTTGGCAATCGGCTTGAACCACGGCACGAAGGTGAACAGCAGACCGATCAGGGTCGCGACCAGCAAGGCTTTGATAGCTACCGGGTTGAAGCCGTTGGTGTACCAATAGCGACCCGCCGGGGTGTCGTCGAACAGTGCGTCCACATCGATGTACTGTTTTTTGATCAGGTAGAAATCCACCAGCAGGATGCCGAACAGCGGGCCAATAAAGGCGGCCAACACGTCCAGGGTGTAGTGGATCACTTCAGGGTTGTTGAACAGGTTCCACGGGGTGATGAAGATCGAAGCCACTGCCGCGATCATACCGCCCGCACGCCAGCTGATTTTGCTCGGAGCACAGTTGGCGAAGTCGAAGGCCGGGGATACGAAGTTGGCCACGATGTTGATGCCGATGGTCGCCGTCACAAAGGCAAATGCACCCAGCAATACGGCAACGGTGTTATCGATACGGGCCACGGTGGCGATGGGGTCATGAATCATTTCACCGAACACCGGCAAGGTGCCGGAGACGATCACGACCGTCACCAGGGAGAACGCCAGGAAATTCACCGGCAAGCCCCAGAAGTTTCCGCGTTTGACGTCAGCCATGCTCCGGCAATAACGACTGAAGTCGCCGAAGTTCAAGGTAGGCCCGGAGAAGTACGACACTACCAGCGCCGTTGCCATGACCACCTGACCGAATGCTTCCCAGCCACTCAGGGATTTTTCCGACAGGGTAAAGCTGATGTTGCTCCAGCCCGCCTTCCAGACGATCCAGCCTGCCAGAATGAACATGACCGCGTAGACCACCGGCCCCGCCCAGTCGATGAAGCGGCGAATCGAATCCATGCCGCGCCAGAACACGATGGCTTGCAGCACCCACAAGGTCAAAAAGCCCATCCAGCCGAGATACGACAGGCCGGCGAATTGCACCTGAGCAAGACTTTCCATCGACGGAAAGAAGCGCAGCACCACAATGACCAGCGCGCTGGACGCCAGATAGGTTTGCACCCCGTACCAGGCGACTGCGATCAAGCCACGAATCACCGCGGGAATGTTTGCGCCGAACACACCGAATGCCAATCGGCAAATGACCGGATAAGGCACAGCGGCTTGCTGACTCGGCTTGGCGAGCAGATTGGCAATGACCTGAATGATGCAGATCCCGACGAGTAAGGCGATCAGCACCTGCCAACTGGCCAGGCCCAGCGCGAACAGGCTGGCGGCGAACACATAGCCGCCCACGCTGTGCACGTCGCTCATCCAGAACGCGAAGATGTTGTACCAGGTCCACTTCTGCTTAACCGGGCCAAGATCTTCGTTGTACAAGCGAGGGCTGTAGCCCTTTGGAATTTCTGGATTCATCGCACGCACTCTCCTCTGATCGATGCCGCTCCGGAGACTGCATACGGAGGCTGGCTTTATTTGTATACGATCTGAAAGGCATGATGCATGCCAAACCACAAGAATTGGCTCGTAGAGCAGGCAGTAGAAGCGTTATGTGATATTGATCAATACCAATGAAAGCCAGCAAATGCGCGATTAAAGTGCATGAATGCGCACTGGCAGTGCATACAATCAGGTGTTGCAACACACCAAGTGAGTGATGGCAAACCGTACAGAGTTTGTATACGATCACCTCACATTCACCGGTTAAAGCGGCCCTATGAATCCTCTCTTCCTCGCCAGTCCTGCCATGAGCGATTCGACGTTGAGTCGCGATGAACAGATTTATCAGGACATTCTTGAAGCCATCGTCGAGCACCGACTGTTGCCGGGCACCCGTCTGCCGGAAGATGCCCTTGCTGAAGTGTTTGCCATCAGCCGCACCGGTATTCGCAAAGTCCTGCAAAGACTGGCACTGGAGCGACTGGTGACCTTGCGCACCAATCGCGGCGCGGAGGTCGCTCAGCCGACCGCCAAAGAAGCTCAGGATGTGTTCGCCGCCCGCCAGTTGATCGAGCCTGCGCTGATGCCTGCCGTGGCTGAGCAGATTGATGCCGCGCAACTGAAGACGCTGCGCAGACTGGTCGATCAGGAGCACGAGGCCCAGCGCGAAGGCCTGCACAGCCGAGCCATTCAATTGTCTGCGCGCTTTCATGTGCAACTAATCGCACTGGCCGACAATCAGGTGCTGACCGAACAGGTTGCCCAGTTGACCACCCGCTCATCGCTGATCATCGCGGTTTACGGTTCACGGCACAGTGTTGGCTGTGACTGTGGCGATCATGAGGAACTGCTTGGGTTGCTCGAAGAAGGCAAAGGCGCTTCGGCTGCGCAATGGATGGGCAAGCATCTGGCAAGCATCCGCGCCAGCTTGCAGGTCGATCAGGTGACGCCGGTTGAGCCGGACTTCAAAACCATTTTCAAGCGTTGATCCGCGAGTCGAGCCTTCCATGAAAATCCAGGTCATCAATCCCAACACCAGCCAGAGCATGACGGCGAGCATCGGACGCGCCGCACGCGCAGTGGCGCGCCCCGGTACAGAAATCATCGCCTGCTGCCCTGATTCTGGCCCGGAATCCATCGAGGGCCATTTCGACGAAGCCATCGCAGCCGTGGGGGTGCTCGAAGAAGTCCGCAAAGGCGTCGCCGCGGGATACGACGCGCACATCATCGCCTGCTTCGGCGACCCAGGCCTGTTGGCGGCACGGGAGTTGGCGCGCGGTCCGGTGATCGGCATTGCCGAAGCGGCCTTTCATGTCGCCAGCCTGATCTGCACACGCTTTGCTGTGGTCACCACGCTGACGCGCACCCGGATCATCGCCGAGCACCTGCTGCGCAATTACGGTATGACCGAGCATTGCACTTCGGTGCGTTGCGTCGATGTACCGGTGCTTGAGCTGGAAAGCATGGGTGAGCAAGCGTTGGCAGAGCGCATTGCAGAACAGGCGATACAGACCCGGGATAACGAAGGTGCGGGGGCTATTATTCTCGGTTGCGGTGGCATGGCGGACTTGCCGGGGCTGGTCAGTGAACTGACGGGTTTGCCCGTGGTTGATGGTGTCGCCGCGGCTGTGAAGCTGGCCGAAGTGCTGGGCGAACTGGGGTTAGCCACGAGCAAGCATGGGGATCTGGCCTTTCCGCTGGCCAAACGCTTTACCGGTCGGTTTGCGCATTTCGGCCGTTAACCAGACTCACTTCGAGAAGCGCGCGGCAGCGATGGCGTCCTGTCTCATGCACCGCGTACAACCCTCTCGCCAACAAGTTGCCTCCTACCCCACACCGCGCCAACCGGTAGGAGCGAACTTGTTCGCGAGGCGCCAGGCCTGATTCACCGCGCACAACCCTCTCGCCAACAAGTTGCCTCCTACCTCACACCGCGCCAACCGGTAGGAGCGAACTTGTTCGCGAGGCGCCAGGCTTGATTCACCGCGCACAGCCCTCTCGCCAACAAGTTGCCTCCTACCTCACACCGCGCCAACCGGTAGGAGCGGACTTGTTCGCGAGGCGTCAGGCCTGATTCACCGCGCACAGCCCTCTCACCACTAAGCGTGCACTCCCAGGGGGTCTGATGTCCGCTACGCGATAAGCCCGACAAACAACTGCTTCCATTAAGCACCAATAAAGATATATCGATAGACCGTATCGATATAAGGCGTTATTAAAAACGTCGTTATGCTGCCGCCTGTTTTTTTCTGGCAGTCGCCCTTTTTGTTGTGAGATGCAGTAATGGATTTTGGTGGCTTGGGTTTGGTTGTTGCGGGTCTGGTAGTGGGTTTCATCGTCGGAATGACGGGCGTGGGCGGCGGCTCGCTGATGACGCCTATTCTGTTGTGGTTCGGGGTTAACCCGGCGACGGCCGTTGGTACTGACCTGCTCTATGCAGCCATTACCAAATCCGGCGGTGTGTGGGTTCATAAAAGAAACGACAACATCGACTGGAAAATCACTGGCTGGCTAACCATGGGCAGCGTCCCGGCAGTGCTGCTGACGCTGTGGTTTCTCAGCACCCTGCACGCCGCGCCGGATGCCATGAACGCGGTGATCAAGCAGGCCTTGGGCATTGTTCTGTTGCTGACTGCCGCAGCGGTGTTCTTCAAGAAACGGCTGCTCGCGTTCGCCCACAATCGTGCAGGCGGCAGCTATAACCCCAGCGGCAAGAGCCTGAATGCGCTCACGGTCTTTACCGGCCTGATTCTCGGCACCATGGTTGCACTGACGTCCATTGGCGCTGGAGCGCTGGGCACCGTGGCGCTATTCATTCTTTACCCCTTCCTCGCCACCCGCCGTCTGGTCGGCACAGAAATCGCCCACGCCGTGCCGCTCACGCTGGTTGCAGGTCTGGGCCATGCAGGGATGGGCAACATGGACTGGGGGATTCTCGGCTTCCTGCTGCTGGGTTCGTTGCCGGGAATTTATCTGGGCAGCCATCTTGCGGGCCGGGTGTCGGATGACATCCTGCGTCCGTGTCTGGCGATCATGCTGGCATTTATTGGGTACAAGTTGGTGTTCTAGATTTTGTTGGAGCGAGGCTTGCCCGCGATGAGCATGCCGCAAATATCAGGTCAATCGCATCCATCGCGGGCCAGCCCGGCTCCCACACGAATCTGCGTTCGCAGTCACGTATCCACGCAGTTCTGCAATCCTCTGTTCATCGCTAACTTATGCGATGTCACAAAGACATCACACAACTGCCCTATAACCCAGTCTCCGATGTTTCTATCGACTGGGTTTGCCTGCCGTGAAAAAGTTAATACCTGCCATTTTCCGCCGACGTTCCGGGGCTACTACTGTCCTGCGCCGCTTCAGAATCACTCAGCGTCTGGTGCTCTGTTTCGGAATCACTTCGCTGCTCACCATCGGACTAGGGGCGTTCTGCCTGTTCCAGATGCAAGAGATCCGCAAGCAAGGTGAAACCGTGGAAAGTGGCTCGCTGCCCAGCATCGCCATGGCCGATGCGCTGGCGATCACACTGATCAAAATGCGCAGCGAAAGCATCCGCCTGATCGCCAATGCGGACGACCCCGGCGCGGTTGTTACCAGCAAGATCAACGTTGAAACCCTCAAAAATGACGCCGAGAAAGGCTTCTCCGATTATCTGGCCCACGTTAAAGACAGCACCGAACGAGATTCCCTCGTCGCCTTGCAAGATGCTTATAAAGCGTTCATCCCCGGCCTTTATGACGAGATCGCGCTGATCGAGCAGCGCAAGATTGAAGACGCACGCATGCTGGCCAATACCATGCTGTCCTTGCAGGGCGACCTGATGGACATGCAGGTGCAACTGCTGCGCGAACTGAACAAGCAAAGTGCAGCGACTGCAGTCGACAATGCCAGTGCCAGTTACGCCCAAACGCGGATTATCGCGCTAAGTGCCATCGCGGCGGTACTGACCCTGACCTTGTTACTGGCCTGGCGTTTGAGCGTCAGCATCATTCGTCCGGTCCGCCAGGCATTGAAGATTGCCAGTACCATTGCCAATGGCGATCTCAGCCCGCAACCGATCCCCGAAGGCAAGGACGAAACGGCTCAGCTGTTGACCATGCTCGGCCAGATGCGCGGCAATTTGCACACCACCATCGAGCAGATCTACGCGGCGGCCAATCAGCTATCGCAGTCGGTGCAGGAAATGAGCAGCATCGCCGAATCCGGGGCGGACAACCTGAAGCTGCAGAACAGCGAAATCGAGCAGGCGGCAGTGGCGGTCAACCAAATGAGCCAGGCGGCTATGGAAGTCGCCAGCAATGCCAGCAACACAGCAACCGAATCTCTTGCGTCGAACGCAGCAGCGGCCAACGGTAAGGCGCGCCTCGCCGACACTATTGGCTCGATCAAGGAACTGACCGGCAATGTGCTGGACACTTCGCATCAGGCTGAAGGGCTCGCTGAGCGCACCTTGAGCATCAGCAAGATCCTTGATGTGATCCGCGCGATTGCTAACCAGACCAACCTGCTGGCACTCAATGCTGCCATCGAAGCCGCCCGTGCGGGTGAGGCCGGACGGGGGTTTGCCGTGGTGGCCGATGAAGTCCGTTCCCTGGCGCAGCGCACCAGTGCCTCAACCACGGAAATCGAAGGGCTGATCAATAGCGTTCAGCAAAGCACTCGGGAGACCGCCGAGGCGCTGCGGCTCACGGCGACGCAAGCCAACGTGACCCTCGAACAGGCCGCCGCGACCGGCGAAGCGTTGACCGTAATCATCAGCTCAACCTCCACCATCAACGATCGTAACCTGCTGATCGCCAGCGCGGCCGAGCAACAGGCACAGGTAGCCGGTGAAGTGGACCGTAACCTCAGCAGCATTCGCGAGCTGTCGGCCCAAAGTGCATCCGGCGCGCACCAAACCACGGCTGCCAGCAATGCGCTGTCGGTGCTGGCGACGGATTTGAACATCATGGTTCAGCGTTTCGTGCTTTGAATAAATCGATAGGAGACGCTTAAAGGGAGAGGTAATAAATATTTACCGCGCCCCCATTTATTCGTAATGGCACATTGCTTCAATATTGCAGCAACCCCAAAACCTCGGGGCAGATTGCCAAAAAGGATATGAGCATGCTGAAAGCCGCTGTATGGACTGCAACACTCGCCACTCTGACGTTTGGTGCCATGGTTCAGGCCGATGTCAACGTCAAGCTCGGTAGCCGGGAGCGTGTCACTCAACTCTTCGCATTTCCGAACAATTGCAACGTCATCTGTTATCGCAACTGGACGCTGGAACAGACCGTCGAGCACTATCTGACGCAAAGCGTGCAGCGCGATGGCTACACCGGCAAAGTCACCGTCACTAATGACAACGATGTGATCTACGCGCAGATCAGCGGTGTGCCAGAAGGTTATGACAAACCCCTGTCCCAACTGCTGGACGCGGGAGACCTGGCTTACAGCGGCGCGCAAAAACTCCTCGCCTCCGGGCCTGACAAGTGGCAGTACAACTGGTACTTGTTCCTGCCGCTGGGCATGGCGCTGGAGAACCGCAAAAGCGTTGAGCTGCTGCACTTTCCGCCAGACTATTCCCTGACCCAGGCTCAGGATTATCTGAAGTCCAATACCACCGACCGCTGGGCACAGCTCCTGACCTACAACGGTATCCCGACCGCGCAGACGCCGGGTTATCAGACCATCATCGATATCGCGCCAATTGCCGCGCCAGCCTCGGCGGGCAGTTCGCTGGAAGGTGTGTACAGCTACTTTCAGGATTATCAGACCACCATGGTCAAGCAGTTGAGCCAGAACGCTGCAGGTGCGTCGCTGCCAATGGTTGCGTTTGGTGCGCCGGTGCGCAACTGGATCAAGCAACAGTACTCAGCCAGCGTGCCGGTGCTGGGCCTGGCAACCATCAGTCCGAATCCTGGGCAGAATGTGCCGGTGCTGGGCTCGAACCATCCGAGCTACATCTGGTACGCCGCAGACAAGGCCAACTATGGTGGCGATGAAGTCAAGGCAGATGCCGCCGGATTGGCGGTCATGGGCCAGGATTTGAGTGCGGCCTGCTGGCAGGCGGGGATGGGGCAAAAACCAGGCGCGGACCCGAAGGCTACCTTGAGCAACTGCACGCAGAACTGGCAGGTCACCAACAAGGCCAAGACCTGTGTGCTGTTCTACACCGATGTGCGCAAGCTGACACAGGCACAAGCTGACGCCAAATGCACGACGAGCTCTGTATCTCGCTCGTTGAAACAGTTGCAGAAGCCACTGACGGCGCCGGCGGTTCATCCGTATATGTAACGCCCGCAGGAATCATGACGTGGGACCGGCTTTAGCCGGGAAAGCTGCCTGTCAGACGCCACATATTCAGTGTCTGTCCGGGCCTCTTCCCGGCTAAAGCCGGTCCCACAACTGCTTACTCCCCCAATGGACGCAAACGGTACTGCGGCGGCAATTGCTCAAAACCGCTGATGGTCGCGTTCAGGCTTTTCCAGCGGCCGTCCTTGATGCCGTAGATGCAACCGTGGATCGAGAGGCTCTGCCCGCGATGCCAGGCGTTTTGCACAATGCTGGTATGGCCGACGTTGGCCACTTGCTGGATGACGTTGAGCTCGCACATACGGTCAACGCGCTCTTCCTCGGTGGGCAGTTCTGCCAGGGTGTCGCGGTGCTCGTAATACAGATCACGAATCGTGCGCAGCCAGCCATCGATCAGGCCCAACTGGCGGTCCTGCATCGATGCGCGTACCCCGCCGCAGCCATAGTGGCCGGTCACCAGAATATGTTTGACCTTCAGTACGTCAACCGCGTACTGGATGACGGACAGGCAGTTGAGGTCGGTGTGCAGCACGACGTTCGCGACGTTGCGATGCACAAACAGATCACCCGGCAGCATGCCGACGATCTCGTTGGCAGGTACGCGGGCGTCCGAGCAACCTATCCACAGGAATTCCGGGGTCTGCTGACGTGCCAGCTTGGCAAAAAACTCGGGATCTTCCTTGGTGATCGCATCTGCCCAACGTTCGTTGTTGTCGATCAGGTCTTGTAGCTCGTTCATGTGTCATGCCTCGAAGATGTGCCAGCTTATGACTGGGGCTCGACGGTCCGGGTCACTAACTTCTGTTGTGCAGATTCCCGATCCGCTCGTGCAAGCAAAGTGAATCTTCAGAATAGGTGCCGGTCCACCTTTCAAGCCCCTGAATAACGAGGATTCGCCATGAATGATTCCCGCCGCCCTTACGGTGCAACTCAACCCGAGCCGATTGACGATAACGAAGATCGCATGGGCTCAATGCGTGAGCTGGATTTCGACGACAGAGGCGACGATGCACGCATCGGCGACTTGATCCCGGAAGACGAGCTATCCCGCGAAATCCCTGAGCAGCGAGTGCGCGAAGCAGGCCTTACCGGCGCGTCGACTCCGGATCATCACCCGACTGACGACGATCTGGACCCAGAGATTCTGATCCGCGAAGACGGCGCCCGCTCCGCCGAAGAAGAAGGTGAAGACAGCCCCGCCGACTTCGATCTAACGGTAGTCGACGAAGATGACATTGGTGGTGGCGATGGTCTGGATGAGGCTGAGCTGGGCCGACTGGATCCGCTGGACGGAAAGCCTGAAAAGCGCGAGTAACCTGAGACATATAAAATCTGTAGGACCGGCTTTAGCCGGGAGGGCATTATTTCTGGCGACGGATATTAAGCGAATGTCCAGACGCCCTCCCGGCTAAAGCCGGTCCTGCGACATGGCGTCATTCGCGAAGTGGCCGGTACATCCGAAGGTTATGTATCGCTCAAAACACCGCCTTCCCGAATAAATTCGGTCCTACCGGGAAATATGTCTGGTCGGTATTCCGGGTTACTCAAACAACGTGCACGCCATGACCAGCGCATCTTCGCGGCCGCCAGCAACCGGGTAGTAATCCCGGCGGCGGCCGATTTCGTTGAAGCCGAAACGTTCATAAAGGCGATACGCAGCGCGGTTGCTGTCACGCAGTTCGAGGAAGCATTCCCGGGCATTCAGCTGGTAAGCACGTGACATCAAGTGTTCAAGCAGGCGCAAACCCAGACCGCGACCCTGACTCTCCGGTTTAACGGTGATGTTGAGCAAATGCGCTTCATCAATGATGACTTGCACCACGCCATGACCGACTTGCTGGGAGCCTTCGAACATCAGCCAGATTTCGTAGGACTTGAGGCCATCAAGAAAAATGCCGCGAGTCCAGGGATGGGTGAACGCTGCGTATTCAATCTTCAGCACAGCGTCCAGATCCGCCTCCGTCATCGGGCGGAAGGTTATTGCGTCACTCATCGATCGGTTTCCAGCGCGCCATCAGCCGACGCATGGCTTTCCAGACATCGGCCTTGCGTTGCGGCTCGTCCATCAGTAATTCCAGACCCGGCAACGCCCAGGCAGAACCCAGGCCTTCAACCTCGAGTTCACTGTTATAAGCCTCGGCGTTGGCCTCACCAGCGAAGCGCACCGATGGCAGACCTACCAGCCAAAGGCAGGCACAAGGCGCCTCTTCCAGACGAGCCGAGACAAAACCCTGAACGAAATCACGAGCCGCTTCAGGACCTTGATCAATCTGGCCGCGGCTCAGCAAAGGCCATCGCACCGGTTCACCGATAATCTGCGGACTGTCCGGCAAACCGGCAGCGCGCAGCATGTCCTTGAGCAGCAAATAAGCCGGATCACGACTCTGAAACGCCTGGCCTGTGGGTAACTCCACCAGCACCATGCAGCGACCAGCGCGCAGCAACTGCAACGAAAAACGCGGCGGCGGCACAACGGCAGCCTTGACCGGCGCGGGAGTGGCCTCCTCTTCGGCAACCGCAGGTTTTCGGGTATTGGTGGCCGCAGGTCTCGGTACTTCGATCTTTGGCCGTACTACAGGCGCCGGACTCGCCGCAACGGCACTCGCCACTTGATTGACCGCAGCCTCTGGCACCGCGATATCCGCCACCGGTTCAACCTGTGGCGCAAGCGGAGCAAGCAGCTCCGGACGTGACGGAGCGGCAAAAGGCAGTTCGGTGCGCGGCAGCCAATTGACCACCTGCATGGCAGTCAAATAAGCGCGGCGGCGGGACTCGTTGAGCAAAGGTCAGCCACCTGTGGATAAGTTAGGACGGCGATTCTACAACTCTTCGCACTTTCCCGCCGCAGTTGATCGTCAGGAGGTGAAATCCGAAGCCCCGGATGCAGTACAATCGCCGCTTTTATTTGCCAACAGTCGGCCTTCCAATGATCGAACCTAAGCGCGTCTTGCGCGCACTTGCCGAGCACTGGGCGCTTCTTGAGCCGCTGTGCGAACATTTCGACCAAGGCACTCTGAGCCTGAGCGAATTGCGCTTGCAGCTGGCCGCACAGCAACTGGACAGCACACCCCAGGACATCACCAACCTGCTGGATGTGTGGATTCGCCTGGATATCCTGGTGCCAGTGGCGAAAAGCCCCAACCGCTTTGAACTTAACGCACAGATTCACGACTTCCTGTCGTACCTGCGTCGCGAGCACCGTTTGGGCCTGTGCCTGGAAATCGAAGCCTACCTGCGCCATCTGGAGCGTCTGGCAGGTTATATCCAGGACGCCTTTGATATCCGCGACGCCAATGACCTGGCCCGGCAACTGCGCTTGCTGGACATGCGTGTGCGCGACGTCCTGAAAAAGCTCGCCAATGACGAACAGGCGTTGGTGGGGGTTGCTGATCGCGCCAAGACCAGTGATCGACAGATCCCGCTGCGTCAGCGTTACGCCGAAGTGCTGGCGACCTGGGACGAATACGTCGAGCCGATGATTCAATTGGTGAACGCTGACGGCGCTTTCGAACAAGGCGTGCGCAAGGTCGAGAACGTGCTGTTGCGCTTGCTGACTGAACAGCAACGCCTGGGCCAACTGGTCGACGACGACATGCTGCTGCGCACCCATGCGCGCATCCTTGAAATGCAGACCAGCGCTCAGTTGACGCTGCGTCATGCCCGCGAACTGTTGCTGCCGCTGCGTGAAGAAGCCCGCCGTCACAACGCAGTCACTCGTGGCGCGGCACTGGCGTTGTCGGCGATTCGCCGTAAAGGCATCGATGCTGTGCCACAAGCGGCCATGCCAATGTTCACCCGTCCGCAAAGCACCTTTCTGGGCAGTGCAAACCAGGTCGAGGCGTACGTCTACGCGCTGGCACGCTTTGAGCCGAAACCGGCGAAGTTTCCCAAGGCGGGGGGCGGCAAACGCAAAGGTGATTCACCGCAAGCGCCGCGTACCGTCAAGGAAATGCTCGAGCGTTGCGAAGACGCCCTGCCGATGCCGGACCTGATGGTCTGGCTGCTGGAGCAGGAGCCGAACGGCGCAACCGACGAATTGCTGTACTGGTTCTCGCGCCTGTCCCGCGAGAAACGCTTCACCCGCGAACGCCTGGAGCGTCGCGACTACTTCACCCAGGAGCATCAGGTCAGCCTGCGCTCCTTCGCCCTGCTCGCCAGCAGTGATGAGCAAACGGGGAACCCAGCCAATGCATCTTGATCTTTCCGAAATGTCCCAGCTCGCGCCGATCTTCCGCGAGCTGTTCAAAGGTTTCCACATCAGCCGTCGCGACCCGGAGTTGTACGCGCAATTGTCAAACGCACAGGATCAATACCGGACGCTGTTCAAGGCGCTGGGGTTTGAACTGGTGTGCGACACCCGCGGCTTTTATTACTTCGTTCCGGATCAGGCCGCTGCGCAGGTCAACAAGACCGCGCAACGTCTTGCGCTGTTCACGTTCATTCTGGTTGAGCACCTTGCCGACCAGGGGCGCGACCCGGTAGCCGTGCTGGACGGCGGCAGCCTTGGGCGCGATGAACTGCCCTCGATGCTGGAGAAGTATCGCGACCTGTTCTTGCAGGCCGAAGTGCAGACCCAGGACGAGCTTGAAGAGAAAATCATGCGCCGCATGACCCAGCTGGGTTTCGCCGCTGAAGAAACCGGTATCTATCGCTTCCTGCCGCCGATGCACCGCTTCCTCGACGTGTGCCTCTCGGTGCAACAGGACCGCGATCTTGCCGCTAGCCTGCACAGTGTGCTGCCGCTGCCCGTGCCGGTACTGATCGACGAAGACAGCGATGAAAAGCTGCTGCAAACCGATGACCCACTGGACCTCGCCGAATTCGAAGACGTGGAAGAGACCGAAGAGCAGGCCCTGGCCCGCGCTATCGCTGACGAGCAACAGGAGATGGATGCATGAGCCAGGAACGCTACGGCATCCGCCGCTTTGCCCTGCTGAATACGGCCGGTTACAGCCTTGGGCTGTTCCCGCTGGAACACCCGCTGTCGGTGTACGGTGCCAACAACCTTGGCAAAAGCGCCTCGATCAACGCACTGCAATTCCCGATTCTGGCGCGCATGTCGGACATGAGCTTCGGCAAGTACAGCCTGGAGCAGTCCCGCAAGTTCTACTTTGCGTCCGACACCAGTTACATTCTGGTTGAAGTTTCCTTGCCCCACGGTCCGCACGTCATTGGTGTGGTCGGACGTGGCCCGGGTGGTGGTTTCGGTCACCAGTTCTTTGCCTATGCGGGCAAACTGGATCTGGGCCACTATCAGAAGAACGATACTTGCCTGCGCCAGAAAGAGCTGTTCAGCAATCTGGAAAGCCAGGGCCTTAAAGCCTACGAACTCAAGCCTGACGAATTGCGTCGCTTGCTGGTGGGCGGTCACACGTCCATACCTCTGGACCTGACGTTGATCCCGCTGCGTTCAACCAGTGAACAGAGCCTGAAGACTTTCCGGGCACTGTTCATCAATTTGCTGCACATGCGGGAAATCACCGCAGCCAAACTCAAGCAGTTGTTCCTCGATGCGTTCGAACACAGCCTGCGTTCCGGTAGCGTGGATTACATCGCCGCGTGCGAAGAAGCATTTCGCGACGTGCGACGCATGGAGCAGGACTACAACTCGCTAGTCAAAGCGGGCCCACTGGTCGAAGCCCTGGCGGCAGGTGTCGCTCAGCGTGATCTGTTGCGCGGCAAACTGCATCGCCTCTCGCCACTTCTGGATTCGTTGCTCGGCACGTGGATGGACTACTCCACCGCGCGTAAGGAAGAGCTGGTTATTCAGGCCGAGCATTACCGCAGCCAGCAGGATGATCTGCAGAATGATCAGCGCGGTGGCACTCAGGAGCTGATGCGTCTGGAGCGGGAAATCAGCAGCATTCAGCGCTGGATCGGCGAGCTGGCGGTCCTCAAGAACCGATTCGCGCTGATCGACGACGCCAAAGTGCTGGAACAACAGTTGCTGGCCGCCAAGGATGCTCACGACGAACTAGCCGGTGCTTTGGCGCAATCCCGTCAGTTCAGTGCCGAAGACCTGGACGAACGTCTGCGGGATCTGGAAAAACGCCTGAAGTCGGTGAAGCAGCAACTCGATCATGCGGACAACAACAGTTATGCACGCCTGCGCGAAGAGTTCTCGCAGCCTGACGTAGAACGCCTGATGCGCCTGTTCAACAGCGCCCTGTTCAGCTTGCCACTGGGTGAGCAAGGCATTGCGCTGGATGATGGCGACGCGTGGGTCAAATCCCTTGAGGCGATCCTTGATAGCTTCAAAGGCGACCAGTTCCAGGTGCCGGGTCTGTCGATCAATCTGACCAACATCGAGCCACCTGCCCTGCAGGCGCTGGCTGATCGTGCTGCGTTGCGTGATCAGAAAGAACGTCTCGAGAAAGAGCTGAAACAGCTCAAGACTCAACAGGCTGTGGCTTCTGACCGTGCAGCAAGCAAAACGCAAACTGAAGCCCTGTATCAACAAGTGCTGGATGCTCAAAAAGCGTTGGAAGACTTCCGTCGCTGCCAGACCTTGAGCGCCGAGGAAGCCGAGAAGCATGAACAGTTGGCACAGATGGAAGCCGCGCAGGATGAACTGAAGCGCTCCAGCGATGCGTTCACCGAGCGCGTCCAGCAACTGTCTGCCAAGCTGCAACTGGTCGCACGTCAGATTGGCGACCTGGAGTCCAAGCAACGCACGCTGGATGACGCCTTGCGTCGTCGTCAGTTGCTGCCTGCCGATCTGCCGTTTGGTACGCCTTACATGGACCCGGTGGATGACTCGCTGGACAACCTGTTGCCGCTGCTCAACGATTATCAGGACAGCTGGCAGGGTTTGCTGCGCAGCGATGGTCAGATCGAGGCCTTGTATGCCCAGGTCCGCCTGAAAGGTGTAGCCAAGTTCGACAGCGAAGAAGACGTAGAACGTCGCCTGCAGCTGTTGATCAATGCTTACGCACACCGCACCGACGAAGCCTTGACCTTGGGCAAGGCCCGTCGCGCAGCCGTGACGGACATTGCGCGCACGTTGCGTAATATCCGTAGCGACTACGACAGTCTTGAGCACCAACTGGCCCTGTTCAACCGCGAGATCAACAAACGTCAGGTGTCCAACCTGGCCAGCTTCCGCATCGTGCTCGCTCCCAACAAGGAAGCGCTTAAGCATATCGACCAGATCATCCACAGTGCTGGCCAGTACGAAGAAGGCGAAACGCTGTCGGTGTTCGACCTGAGCCAAAGCGCTGAGCAGGACAACAAGAACGAAGAAGCCAAGGAGTATCTGGCGCGTCTGGTAGCGGCAAACCACAACCAGTTGGGCTTGAAAGACCTGTTCGAACTGGCTTTCGAGATCACCAAGGTCAACGGCCAGCCAGTGATCCATACCGACATCGACGGCGCGGCATCAAACGGCACCACGATGACCATCAAAGCGCTGACCAACATGTATTTGTTGCTGCACTTGATGGATCGCGATCAAGCCGGTCGTGTGCGCTTGCCTTACTACCTGGACGAAGCGGCGGACATCGACGAGAAAAACCAGGCAGCGCTACTGGAGACGAGTTTGCAACTGGGCTTCGTACCGATTCTGGCGAGTGTGAAGCCGCAAGTCTCGGCTCATGTGGCGATCGACCTGGAAGGCGGCAGCGGGCCTAACGGCATCTACATTGATGAGGCAGACTGGAAGTACATCCGTCGCCGTGATGAGGTGAAGGCGACTGTTTCGGAAGTCGCAGAGGAAGCGGCCGAATAAGCTGAGTCCCGGATGAGCAAAAAGGCCGCATGAAAATGCGGCCTTTTTTGTGGGCGTTTCGTGGTTCGGCGTTCGTTAAATCTTGAACTTGCCCACCATCTGATTCAACTCGACAGCCAGACGCGACAACTCCTGGCTCGCAGCATTGGTCTGGTGAGCGCCGTCGGCAGATTGGAGGGACAGATCACGAATGTTGACCAGGTTACGATCCACTTCGCGGGACACTTGCGCCTGCTCTTCTGCAGCGCTGGCGATGACCAGGTTACGGTCAGAAATTTCACCCACGCTGCGGGTGATTTCCTCAAGAGCATCACCAGCACTGCGCGCAACATCCAGAGTGCTTTGAGCGCGGCTGCTGCTGTTCTGCATAGAAGCCACAGCCTTGCTGCTACCTTGCTGAATGCCGCTGACCATGACTTCAATTTCTTGCGTGGACTGTTGAGTACGATGGGCGAGCGCCCGGACTTCGTCAGCTACCACCGCAAAACCACGTCCGGCCTCCCCGGCGCGAGCAGCTTCAATGGCGGCGTTCAGGGCCAACAGGTTGGTCTGCTCAGCGATGGCGCGAATTACATCCAGAACCTTACCGATATCTTGAGTCTGGGCAGCCAGACTGCGAATCTGCTCGGAAGTGACTTCGACATCCGTGGTCATCTGCTGGATAGCATTAACCGTTTCCTGCACACGCTGGCGACCTTGCATGGCCGAGGTGCTGGACTGCTGCGAAGCAGTGGAGGTGTTGACTGCGTTGCTGGCCACTTCTTCGACAGCGGCCGTCATCTCGTTGACGGCAGTGGCGGCCTGTTCGATTTCGTTATTTTGCTGCTGCAAGGATCGCGAACCTTCCTCGGTCACCGCATTAAGCTCTTCGGCCGCAGAAGCCACTTGAGTGGCCGAGCCGGAAATACGCTGCAGGGTGTCGCGCAGGTTCATCTGCATGGTTTGCAGCGCTTGCTGCAGGCGCGTGACTTCATCACGACCGTTCACTTGAGCCGTAGTCGTCAGATCACCACGCGCAACGTCTTCCGCGGCACGTACCGCCTCACTGAGCGGACGAACGATGCTGCGAGTCAGTAGCACTGCCAGCAGGACCGTCAATACGGCAGTCAGAACCAGGACGGCAATGATGATGTTACGTGCGCTGATGTACTCACTCGCAGACTCTGCAACGGCGGCATCTGCGCCTTGGCGATTAAGCTCCAGCAGACTGTCGACCAGTGGTGCCATCTGATCTGAATACTTCTTGAGCTCACCGCTGATCAAACCTGGAATCTCAGCGTCACGCTTGGCGAGTGACGCCTGACGCAGTTTGTCTTGAGCGACAAGGTAGTTGCTCAGCGCTTCTTTGAACTGCTGAAACTTCGTGCCTTCTTCCGAGCTGCGAACCAAAGGAGCGTATGCAGCGACAATCGTATTGGCTTTCTTGGTCAGGACTTCAAGGCGGGCTTCTGCTTTGTCGATATCCGCCTGAGTGCGATTGACCATGATGAGATAAGACATGGTACGGAAGCGCGAGGTGGTATCAGCCAACTCTCCCAGCAGCCGAGTGGACTTCAGCCAGCCTCCGCCGAGGTCCGTAGTGTTTTTGTTGAGGCCAGACATTTTGTCGAGACTCATCACACCGAGGAACAGAACGAATAAGGCCATGAGGGAGAAACAGAGAGCGGCGCGAAGGGCAATTCCAAGATTACGCAGTGTCATGCGGGCTGAACTCACAGAATGAAGTTAGCAAGCTATCGGCTGCGTTACGGGAAGATGAAGGTGTATCCGTATGTTTCATTTAGCAGCGGTAGGAGCGAACTTGTTCGCGAGGCGACGGTACATCCGCAGCTTATGTATCGCCTGACACACAGCCCTCCCGAATAAATTCGGTCCTAACAAGGCTGGCGCATGAACGCCGGACCGGTAGGAGCGAACTTGTTCGCGAGGGGGATGGTGCATCCGCAGACTGTGTATCGCCTGACAGGCAGTCCTCCCGAATAAATTCGGTCCTACCGAGGTTGGCGCATGGACGCTGGACCGGTAGGAGCGAACTTGTTCGCGAGGGGGATGGTACATCCGCAGCCTGTGTATCGCCTGAAATGCAGCCCTCCCGAATGAATTCGGTCCTACCGGGTTGGCGCATGGACGCTGGACCGGTAGGAGCGAACTTGTTCGCGAGGGGGATGGTGCATACGTGGCCTGTGTATCGCCTGAAATGCAGCCCTCCCGAATGAATTCGGTCCTACCGAGGTTGGCCAGAGCGCGCGCATAACCCGCTAATTTTTTCAGACACACAAACAAAACCCCTGAACGCGTAAGCGATCAGGGGTTCTGGAATTTAATCTTGACGATGACCTACTCTCACATGGGGAAACCCCACACTACCATCGGCGATACATCGTTTCACTACTGAGTTCGGGATGGGATCAGGTGGTTCCAATGCT